>NZ_BMOL01000018.1 GCF_014647055.1 Deinococcus aerolatus
GGTAGAGTCGGGACGCGTCCCCGGTGGCATTTTCGGTTGTCACAAACAGAAAGTGTCCCCTACCGGGGACGCTTTCTTATACTTTGTGTCAGGCCGTCAGTGGGGCACCCTCAATTTTCGCCAACATCAGAACGCAAGCAGCGACGAAATGAAAGCCGAGAAGAGTGGAAGAAAGGCGTTCCAAATCTCGCCCCAGGCGACGAAAGCGTGATAACCACGCCAGGGAACGCTCGACCACCCAGCGCCTGGGGAGCAGCACGAAGCCACGTGAAGCGTCTGAACGCTTCACGACCACCAGTTCGATATTGCTCTGCCTGGCCGCGTCCTGAGTCGCTTGTCCGGTATCGCCCTGATCCACGAAGGCGACTTCCAGCATCCCGCCGGTGATCGCCTGTGCTTCTCGGCACAGGTCTTTGACCTGTGCCCGGTCCTGTTCATGCGCTGGGGACGTCATCAGGGTCACGAGGTGGCCCAGCGTATCGACAACCAGGTGGACTTTGGTGCCCTTGCGCCGCTTGGCGCCGTCATACCCGGCACGATGGCCGCTCTCTGGCGTGCTCTGCAGGGTTCGACTATCCACGATGATCGCGGTGGGTTCCCCACCGCGTTGCTGCTGCACCCGGGTGAACAGTCGCAGGTCATGCACCGCGTTTTCAAAGCAGTGGGCAGCGAACCAGCGCTGAGCCTGAGATCGTACGATCTCAGGCGGGGGAAATTCATGCGGTAAATATTCCCATTGCGCTCCAGTGCGGCTCATCCATAACAACGCGTTCAACACGTCTCGGAGGAGGTATTTCCGCTGTGGCGCGTGTTCTGCACTCAGGGCCAGATACGGCAGCAGAAAGTGGTACGTCTCGTCATCAACATCGCTGGGGTAGGCACGTCGCGTCACACCCGATTCTGAACCCAGCAGATTCCCTCCCGCAATTTTGGATGGCCTGTCCTCCAGCCTCTAGCCGCGCGCGCCGTCCTTGATGTTCAGGGCCACGCCACGCCCGTCCTGACACCCTGGGAAGAGCGTCTCATTTGTAGTACTTAGCAAGAATGGCGTTGCCTTCCTTCTCGATCTGCCTGGCCGCGTCGTCCAGCGTAATTCGGCCGGCCAGCATCTGCTGGAAGGTGGGCGTCAGCACCTTGTTCTTGACCTCGGTGTAGCCCTTGACCTCCTGATAGGGGGCCATGGTCAGGTGCTTGGCCGAGTCGCTGGCCACCCGCCACCCGTTGGCCTCGTTCTGGAAGGGGGCGCCGCGCAGCGAGGACTGTCGGGTCGGGAACAGCCAGTCGCCGGCGGCCAGCTTGCCGTTGTTGACCCGGCTGACAAAGCAGGTGATGAACTGGGCCGCCTCCTTCTTGTGGGCGGACGCGGCGGGAATGCTCAGGGTCTGGGTCGCCGATCCCTGGGCCTGGGTGGTGGCCTTGATGGGCGGCAAGACCCCCCAGTTGAAGTTCTTGGGCCCGGTCTCGGCAATGGTCTGGCGCGCCCACACGCCGATGCCCGGCAGCATGGCGAACTTGCCGGAGAAAAATCCGGTGAACAGTTCGGGGCTCTGGGCCGTCAGGCTTTCCGGCGCCGATGATTTGGAGGTGTACTGCATGTCCAGCAGAATCTTGAGCAGCGCCTTTTCCTTGTCTCCCACGCGGACCACGTACCTGCCGCCGTCCTTGTAGAAATAGGTGCCGCCGAAACCCAGGGACAGGTTCATGATCCGGTTGGTGGGCGAGCGCAGGCCGAAGGCCGAGCCGTACTGCTCGGGCGTGCCGTCGCCGTTCTTGTCCACGGTCAGTTTCTTGGAGGCCTGCTGAAACTCAGTCCAGGTCCACGGCTTGGCGACCGTGGGAATGCGAAGACCTGCCGCTTTGAACAGGTCTTTGTTGTAGATGGTGATCAGCGATTCCCACAGGAACGGCACACCGTAGATCGCGCCGTTGTCCGCCGTGACGGTGGCCCACGCGCCGGGCGCAATGTCACTCTTCATCTCGGCCGGGATCAGCTTGGACATGTCGGTCAGCACCCCCTGCGCGGCGAACTCCATGACAGGCGTGGACTCGAAGTGAAAGACGTCCGGCACGTTCCTGGCCTGGAACGAGGTGGTCAGGTAGTCCTGGACCGAGTCCCACGACACCTGCTGGTACTCCACCTGAACATTCTTGTTGGCCGCGTTGCAGCCGGCCACCGCCTCCTTCACGGCGGCGATCGCCTGGGTCTGCCAGGCCAGGCTGACAAACCGGAGCTTGACCGGAGCGGACTGGGCCTGGACCGGGGAAGAGGAGACGAGCGTGAGCAGCGCGGCGGAGACGAGCAGGGTGCTTTTCATGGTGGGACCTCCTGAATACAGTGTGACCGGGTGAAGGGGAGACGAAAGCCGACGGGCCGGGGTCAGGCCTTGACGCCGCCGGAGAGCAGACCAGACACCAGTCGGCGCTGCATGAAACCGAACAGCACCAGGGTGGGCAGCGTGGCCAGCAGGCTGCCGGCGGCCAGCGGCCCCCAGCGGGCCAGACCCTCGATCCCGCGCAGTTTCGAGAGATTGACCTGAATGGTGGTCAGTTCCGGGGACTTGAGCAGGACCAGCGCGAAAAAGAACTCGTTCCAGGCGTTGACGAAGGCGTACAGGCCGGTGGCCACCAGCGCCGGAATCAACAGTGGCAGCAGGATGCGGGTGATGGTCTGCACCTGGGTGGCCCCGTCCACCGCTGCGGCCTCTTCCAGTTCGTTGGGGATGCCCGAGACGTAGCCCTGCAACATCCAGAGCACGAACGGCAGGCTCCAGACCACGTACACTACGATCAGTCCCAGGTGGGTGTTGACCAGCCCCACGCGGGCCAGAATCAGGAACAGCGGCACGATGATCAGGATGACCGGGAAGGTCTGCGTGATCAGAATCCAGACCAGCACCGCCCGGTTGACCGGACTGGGCCGCCGGGCCAGAACGTACGAGGCCGGGGTGGCGATGGCCAGCGTCAGCAGCGCGGAGATGATGCTGACCTTGAAGGTGTTGGCTGCGCTTTGCAGCACGCCAAGGTCGTTGATGGCCTCGTTGAAGTTGGCCCAGGTGGGCTGTTTCGGGAGCAGCCCGGCGGTAAACGTTTCCGACAGCGGTTTAAACGCCGTTGAGATCAACCACAGCAGTGGGAAGGACAGGAAGACCACAAACAGCAGCAGCAGGAGGCCCATGAGGATGCGGGCCGGTTGCAGCCGTGGACGGCGCCTGGGTCTGCCCGGAGCGGCCGGGGCGCGGGGCTGGAGCGTTCGGGTCATAGGGTCTCCCTGGGTGCGGCGTCCCGGAGCTGACGGCGGACGCTGTAGGCCAGCGCCAGACCCACGATCAACACCATCACGGTCCCCAGCGCCGAGGCATACCCCAGGTGGCCGTATTGAAAGGCTTCCTCATAGGCAAAGAGCATCGGGAGCCGGGTGGTCCCGGCGGGGCCGCCGGCCGTCAGGGTGTAGACCAGGCCGAACGAGTTGAAATTCCACATGAACTCCAGCGCCGTGACGGCGAAGATGACCGGCGCCATCAGCGGCAGGGTGACGTGACGGAGCTGCTGCGTGCTGGACGCGCCGTCCAGGGCGGCGGCCTCCTTCAGTTCCTCGGGAATGGTCTGCAGGCCGGCCAGCAGCACCACCGTCGCCTGGGGCAGACCGGTCCAGATGCCCACCACGATCACGGCGGGCAGCGCCCAGTCGAAACTGTTGAGCCAGTCGATCGGCGTGTTGATGACGCCCAGGGACAGCAGCACCGAATTCAGCACGCCGCTGGTCGGGTGGTACACCAGGCGCCAGATGACGCCTTTGATGACGGGCGGAATGGCCCAGGGAATCAGGACCAGCACCCGGGCGACACCCTGAAACGGCAGCCCGGCGTTCAGCAGCAGGGCCAGGCCAAGGCCCAGGACCATGACTCCGGCGGTGACCACCACCGCCCACACGCCACCAATCCGGAAGGAGGCCCAGAACTGGGTGTCGCCCAGCATCTGTTGGAAGTTGGCCAGCCCCACGAAACTGCGGCCGGCCGCCCCCAGTTCATCGCTGGTAAACCCCATGTACAGGCCCTGCAGCAGGGGCCAGATGGACAGAATGATCACCGGCACCAGGGTGGGCACAAACAGCCACCAGCTCACCCGGGCATAGCCCGGCGCCCTGCTTTTCGGCCGGACAGGTTGACGTGCAATCACGGACTGGGTGTTCCTGCGCTGGGCCAATCCGCCTGGAACCTCCTTCCAGAGAGAAGAACGGCGTGGGCCGGGCCGTGGCCGACCGCCCCCCGTTCCCGGCCCGGCCCCCACCATGACGGTCGAAAGCCGCTGGCGGAGCTGGGAAGACCGGGAGCATTAGCGTGGCGGGCGGCCGCAGTGAGATTCGCAGGATTAACGGTGGGCAGGGCAGGGATCACGGCAGGAATCTCCCATAAGGTGTCGAGCGCTTGAATCGCCTTGAGAGTATGGGTTAATCGATTCAAAAGTCAAACTTTGGACCTTTTCTGTCCTGTTCGGACCTTCTGTGGGGGCACATGCCGCGGTGTGGCCGTCCGGAGAACATGGAGCCTGGTCACTGTGGGTGTCACCCGCCCTTCATGGTGCGCTCTGACTGGCCAAAGGCGGCCGCACCGCAGGGTGAGTGCGGCACACGGCCAGCGTCACCGCCATGTGTTCAGTGACCTGAACCCAAATAACCTGTCCACATTAGTACTACAGCTGCAATTAACGGATGAGGCGGCGTTGTTGGACTTGGACATGCCTTCGTTTGGCGTGCGCCTGATGGCGGCGTCTCCACCACGACCACCACCACACCAGCGCGCTGGACCTGTGCTGTGGCAACGCCAGCAGCAAGAGGCGACGGACCTCAGGCACGGTCAATGGGATCAGGTCTTCGTCGTGGGCTGACCCCCCCTTTTCTCGTGGGCAGTCACCACGGTCAGGAACGCGTGTGCAAGCATTGCCAGCGTGATGTGCCGGTACCACCCGACCCAGGAGCGAACCTCGTACTGATCAAGCCCCACGTCCCCCTTGACCATCTCGAAGGCCACTTCAATTGCTCAGGGTGACCCAGCCGCGCGCACGACCTCACCCAAGGTCGTGCCCAAGGGCGCAAACACCATGAAATACGCCAGGTCCGTGGCGCCTTTGCATGACCGACGAGCCAGCACCCAGCGCTCGAATCCCTCGGGCGCAGTCGCCCCAAGTCCCGCCGTACCGGCGGGACCCATGAGCTCGGTCACACTGACCCAGGCCCAGTCAAAAAGGCGTTCTCCCTTGCTTCCAGATCCTGCACTCAACGTCTGCCACTGGTGGGGCTCAAACTGCGCAGCAATATCAGCGACATGCGCTTGTCTGGGACCCATCGGGTCCCAGACCCACACATGAGGGTTTGACGCGACGGCCAGGACGTAGGGCTGTTGGCGCTGTTCAAGAAAGGCACGGACGTTATACGCCGAGTACACCGAATCGCCCGTGACCCAGGCGGCGTTCACGCAGCCTTCAAACGCCCGTGTGAGCATCTCCAAAGCCAGGTGTGGTTTGGTGGCGGTCCGAATGGTCTCGGGAATCTTCGCTGCAGCACGACGAGCATGATCATCCACCCAGCTCTTCGGCAGGAACAGCTCCCGGTCGATCAGGGCCGTGCCCTGAGAGGTGGCGTACGCGAGGAAGACACCGATCTGGCAGTTTTCGATTCGGCCGGCCGTCCCACTGTATTGCCGCTGGACACCGGCAGATTTCGTGCCTTTCTTGAGGAAGCCCGTCTCATCAAGGATCAGGACGGCATCTGGTGTCTGGAGGTGCTCAAGCACGTACTGGCGCAGGTCATCACGCACGACGTCTGCCTCCCACCGGGCGGTGAACAGCAGCCGCTGGACACCGAATGGGGTACGCTCGCCGATGTGCTTGGCGACTTGCCAACCGTTCTTGCGTTCGACTGGGCTCAAGAGCGCGTGGAGATACGCCAGGGCACGCTGACGTTGTTCACTGCGAGCAAAATGAGGGGCAATGCGCTGGTGGAGCCTTTCAAGATCTGCCAACCAGCGCCGAGGTTGCTGTCGGGCGCTGAGATGCAACATGCTTCAATTTACCGTTGCTAACTGCAACTGTAGTACTAAGCGGCCCTCGCGGCCACGGCCGGCTTCGCGCTGGTCACCTGGACTGACTCGGCCCTGAGAACCGTGCTGGGCTTCACGTTCGCCGGAGCGGGCCTGAGCGTCCTGGCCCCGCTGACCTTCAGCGCCGGCATCGCCCTGCTGACGGCCGTGTTCTATGCCGGCTACCTGGCCGGGCCGCCCCAGACTGGGCTTGTCATTGGGCACACTCAGCTGAGCCAGGCGTTCACGTTGCCGCTCGCCCTGGCGGCGCTGAGTGTCTCGGTGATGCTCCTGTGACCGCTGTACGGCACTTCACCAGATATGCCGCTGCTGGGTTCTCAGGCGTGACCCCAACCGCTTTCCGTCTGCCCTGTCTGCTCTGCCCGAAGAGACTACGCATGACGACCGCCTCCGCAGAATTCACCTTCAGCGCCTGCGCGGGCGCCCACACCGCCCCCGTGAAGCAAAGACCTGCAGAAGGAGCGTTATGACTGAGCCTTCCCAAAGTCCGGATGCCGATACTGATGTTCCCGCAGGGTGGACCACCCAGGACGGGGAACAGGACATTCCGGAGCAGTTCGTTTCGCGCTGCCCGCTGCACTCCTGGGAGACCTGCCGGAGCAGCCTCCGGAACGCTGAAAGCTAGCATCTCCTTTCCCGTCCAGTAGGTGTGGGCGGGACTTTCTGGCCGGGTCGGGCAACCTGACCGCCTGGACAGGCGCGGGTATTCCGGCTTCTTCCCGGAGACTCTTCACGGCGCCGCGTGGTAGACAGAACCGTGTCTAGGACCGCCGGGAGCTGCGCCGCCCTTCTGATTGGCCCCGGCCGGGGCCGGGTAGGTCACGGCCGTGCTGACTCCAATCGCCCAGGCTCCGCCCGGTGACCACGCTGCCGCTGGCCGCCCCCCGTCCCGTGCGCGGCGTATTGCTGTACTGCGCCGCCCTGCTGATGTTTGCCTGCCTGGACGGCACCACCAAGGTACTGACCGCCCACTACCCGGTGCCGGTGGTGGCCGCCGTGCGCTACGCGAGCCAGCTGCTGCTCATGACCGCCCTGCTGCCCCGGCCGCGGCGCGCGCTGTTCGTCACCCACCGGCCGGTGCTGGTGGCCGCCCGGTCCCTGAGCCTGGTGCTGGTGACGCTGATGATGGGCTACGCCCTGTCCCGGCTGCCACTGGCAGAAGCCACGTCCATCGTCTTTCTGGCCCCCATGTTGCTGGCCCTGCTGGCGGGACCGGTCCTGGGCGAACGGCTGAGCCTGTCGCGCTGGCTTGCGGTGATCGGCGGATTTCTGGGCGTGCTGTTGATCGTGCGGCCTGGCGGCGCGCTGGACACCCTGGGGGTCCTGTTTGCCTTCCTGGCGGCCGTCTTCAATTCGGTCTATCAGCTGCTCTCCCGCCTGCTGATCGGCGAACGGACGGTGAGCCTGCTGTACCAGTCTGCGGTGGCCGGCACGCTGGTCTTCGGGCTGGTGGCCCCGTTCGTGCTGGGCGGCCCGGTCCTGACCGTGGCCACCGCCGCGTTGATGTTCAGCCTGGGGGTCAGCGGCGGTCTGGGCCACCTGTTCTTCACGCTGGCTTTCCGGGAGGCGCCGACCTCCCTGCTTGCGCCGCTGTCCTACCTACAACTGTTGTGGGCAGCCCTGATCGGGCTGCTGGTGTTTGATCAGGTGCCGGACGCCGTCAGCCTGCTGGGCATGCTGGTGATCGCGGTCTCGGGTATCAGCGTGGTCCTGAGGGCTCCGGCCCGCCGCCCGGTGGTCGACGCGTGACCCCATTCTTGGCCAGTGGCGGCGGCCCCCCCCGGTCTGGGCTGACGGCCTGGGCCTGGACCGCCAGGAGAGTGCCGGGCGTGAGGCCAAGGGGGACTGCGCCTGCGAGGGCCACAGGGTGTGCTGTCCCCATGTTCCCGTCACCTCGATGGCACCACCCGGCAGAGGGCAGCACGGCCGCCTACAGGTGAAAGACGCCGCGTTGTTGCGGATGCACCAGATCCACGTACTCCGGGTGGTGCCGGATGTAACTGGCGATGAAGGGGCACATCGGAATCGCCAGCCGGCCCATCTGACGCACGTCGTCCAGGGCGAACCGGGCCACCTGGCTTCCCAGGCCCTGGCCCTCGTACTGGGGGTCAATCTCCGTGTGGGGCAGCATCACGGCGTCCCCCACGAGACGGTACTCGGCAAACCCGGCCACCTGACCGTCTACCCTGACCTCATACCGCCCTTGGTCCTCGTTCTTGATGATCTCTGCCATAGCTGGCCTCCCGTGTCTCAGACTTCCCGCTCTGCGCTGCCCGGCATCGGCGCTGAGGGCTGCGATGATCATAGTGGCCCGCCTCCGTTGTCGCCGGCTCTCCGCCCATGTTGATGGCCAATGCATTAATCTGACCCATGACCCAGCACTCTCAAACCCAGCAACATCAACCGGTGGGTGAGGACCTCCTGCGGGGCAAGGTGTACACCGGCGATGGGGTGAGCGTGTCGTACGACGCCACGCGCTGCACCCACGTCGCCAATTGCGTCCGTGGGCTGCCTGCCGTGTTTCGCCCGGAGGAGCGCCCCTGGATTCAGTTGCAAAACGAGGCCTCTGCCGAGCGTGTGGCCGAGATCGTCCGGACCTGCCCGACGGGCGCGCTGCACTACGCCCTGCACGGGGGGCCTCCGGAAGCCCCAGCCGTGCCCACCACGCTGACGCCGGTCATGGACGGCCCGCTGACCCTGCGCGGTGACCTGGTGATTCAGACCCCGGAGGGTGAGGTGCGCGAGGTCCGGGCCGCGCTGTGCCGCTGCGGCGCAAGCGGCCACAAGCCTTTCTGCGACGGCACGCACGCCAGGATCGGCTGGAAGAGCGAACAGCCCGGGGGTCAGGCCTCGGCCGCCCTGCGCGGCGACGGTCACCGGGAGGACGGACAGCAGGCCGACGCTGCGCTGCTCGGGGAGTGATGCGGGCGCCAGGGGTGGGGACCCACCTGTCTGGCCGTGCCCCGGAAGAGTTCTGGCCTCTCCTGACCCTGGCGGGACCCGCCGATCCCGACCTGACCGCCTGCCTGAGGCGCGCTGAACAGGCCCGCCCTCTTTCCCGGTGGCCGCACCCTGTCCAGCGAGACCACCTGCCCGACAGGCCCTGAACCCACCCTCTGGAGGACGCATGACCCTGACCCATGATGCCTGGCCGCCCCTGCCGCTTGAACCCTGGCAGGACACCATGGAAACCCTGCACCTGTGGACCCAGATCGTCGGCAAGGTCCGGCTGGCCCTGACCCCCTGGGCCAACCACTCCTGGCACGTCACCCTGTATCCGGGCGCCCGCGGCTTGACCACCGGGCCGATCCACCATCCGCACGGCACCTTCGAGATCGAGTTCGATTTCCGTCGTCATCACCTCGCGGTGGTGACGGCCACAGGCGAGGCCCCCTCCTTCGCGCTGGAGGGGCTGAGTGTCGCCGGGTTCTACCAGGCCCTGATGGTGGTCCTGGACAACCTTGGCCTGAGTGTGGAGATCTGGCCCAGACCGGTGGAGCTGTCTGACCCCATCACGCCCTTCCCGGACGACCACGGCCACGCGGCGTATGACCCGGAGGCGGTGGCGCGGTACTGGCAGGCCTTGCTGAGCATCCACCGGGTCCTTGGCGTGTTCCGCTCGCGCTTTCTGGGCAAGGTCAGCCCGGTGCATTACTTCTGGGGGGCCAGTGACCTGGCGGTGACGCGCTTTTCAGGGCGGACGGCGCCCAGGCATCCCGGCGGGGCGCCCAACTGCGCGGACTGGGTGATGGAAGAGGCGTATTCCCACGAATTGTCAAGCGCGGGGTTCTGGCCGGGGGCCGGACTGGGCGAGGCGGCGTTCTATGCCTACGCCTACCCGGAGCCGTCCGGCTTCAGGACGGCCCAGGTGGAGCCGGCCGCGGCGTACTACCACGCAGACCTGGGGGAGTTTGTGCTGCCCTACGAGGCAGTGCGCACGGCAGCAGAGCCGGACGCGACGCTGCTGGCGTTTCTGCAGAGCACCTACGTGGCAGCGGCGGAACTGGGACACTGGAACCGGGCCGAACTGGAGTTCGGTGCGGATAGGTTGCCAGCGCGCTGACCCCGGCTGCGCCCCGGCAGGTGTGTCCGCCTCCAGCTGCTGGAGCAGTGGCGGCGGACCGAATCACCAGCGCAACATGACCGGGCCTGTGGGTCATGGGGTCCAGGTCCGTGTTCGGGGCTCTCTATTTCTGCGACCTCACGCCTGATCGCCGGCTCGCCTTCACGCGCCCTGCTTCTGGCCCTACCATGAACGCTGAGCGCCGCCTCGGCCCTTCGCGGTGTGGATTCAGTCCTGTTCCAGCAGAAAGCCCCGGACCTGGCCCAGTCCTCCGGTGTTCAGGAGCACCCGGCCGGTGGACCGGTGAATCAGCGCCGGCGTGCTGCGAACGCCACTGCTCTCCGTCAGCGCGGCAAATGCTCCTGGCTGCTGCTGGCGGTGCACCACCTCGATCTGGGCGTCAAACTGGCCCTTCAGGGGCCTGGCGAGCATCAACTTCAGGCGCTCGCAGCTGGGGCAGTGATCCTGGGTCAGCAGCACAAAGGGCGCGGTGGGGCTCCGGGTCTCAGCCATGGCCCACCTGCACACTGGGCTGAAGATCAGGGAAGCGGCCCGCCCACAGCGCCTCGATGTCGGTGTCGGTGATCGCTTCGGTGGTGATCTTGCTGTAGCTGCTGCCCTTGGCGCTGAAGAAGTCGTGGGTGGTGCCGCGCGACTGGATGCCGTTCTGCACCACCGGGTTGATCTCCTCGTCGGCGAAGGTGCGTTCCAGCGCCAGATTGTCGGCCAGCACGTTGAAGTTAAAGCGGATGAAGCGTTTGACCTCCCCGGCCAGTCCCACGTCCGCATACAGGACTTCGGTGTAGGCCAACTCGTTCCTGTACAGCGTTTGCAGCGTTCCCTCGTACCACGCCCTGGCATACGCCTGTTCGGCCCCCGACATCAGGCTGAACTTTTCCTGGGCCAGCAGCGCCACGTACACGCCGTGCAGCGCCTCATCCAGAATGATCAGATTGAAGATCTCGCCCGCCGAGACCATGCGGCCCTGCCCCGCCAGATACAGCGGGTAGAAGAAGCCGCTGTAGAACAGCGCGGTTTCGAGCATGCACGACACCACCATCTTCTTCCACAGGCCCAGCGTGGACACGTCGGGATTATTGAACACACCCTGAATAAGGGCGATCTTGAATTGCAGGTGGGGCTGCGTCCGCACCCACTCGAAGACCCCGCGTTCCTCGCCACTTGTCAGGAACGTCTTGTTCATCAGGCTATAGCTGCGGGCGTGGATGTCCTCCATCATGCCCTGAAACTGCAGCGTCGCCTTGCGGATGTGGCCGTCCACCAGGCCGCGCAGGGCCGGCATGCCCACCTCGCCCTGCAGGGTGTCCAGCGCGTTCAGGCCAGCCGAGGCGTGGATGTACGTCCAGCGTTCGGCGTCCCCGAGGGTCATCCAGACCAGGGCGTCGTTGCTCAGCGGGATTTCCTCGGGAAACCACAGCTGGGAGGTGTATTTCTCGTAGAAGGTGGCCGAGAAGCTGTCCTCGGGGTCAGACCAGTTGGTGGCGGAGAAGGGTGGGGATGACATGCGGACTCCTTAAACGACGCAGCTCAGGCATTCCTGCAGGCTGGACTTGCGCAGGCGCGTGTAGTACAGGGTTTTGATGCCCAGGCGGTAGGCGTACAGGTAATACGCCTGCAGGGTGCGGGTGGTGGCGCTGGCCGGGACGAACAGCGTGCAGGAGATGCCCTGATCCACGTGTTTCTGCGCGGCAGCCACGGTGTCCAGCACGCGGCGCTGGTCCATGTCGTAGGCCTCCTCGTAGTACCACTCGGTCTCGGTGCTGAGCCCCGGCATGGGGTAGATGGTGCGCGCCTTGTTGCTGGTGCGCGTCTCCACCCTTTCCGTGATTGGCATGATGCTCGCTGAAGCGTTGGACACGTAGCTGATGCTGCCGGTGGGGGCGACGGCCATGACGAACGAGTGGGCCAGGCCGTGCCGTTTGATGTCGGCGACGAGTTGCTTCCAGTCGGCACGGGTGGGCAGGGCGTGACCGTCAAACAGGGCCGCGACTTCCGGCATCCTCGGCGCGAAGTCCCGTTCCAGGTACTGCGCGAAGTGTTCGCCGGACTGGTAGCGGCTGCCCTGGAAGCCCGCGAAGACGAAGCCCGTGTCCCGCGCGATTTCCATACTCGCCCGGCGGGCGTGGTAGTGCACGGCGGCAAAGAACACGTCCACGAACTCCAGCGCCTCGGGAGAGCCGTAGATCAGCTCCCGGCCGGCCAGGAAGGAATGCAGGCCCATGGCGCCCAGGCCCACCGAGCGCATCTCCTCGTTGGCGCGGCGCACGGCGGGCACCTCTGCGACGCAGGTGGAGCGGGCCACGTTGTCCAGCATCCGCACCGCCGCGCCCACCACCCGCCCAATGTCGCCGCTGCCCATGGTCTGCTCAATGACCAGCGAGGCCAGATTGCACGACACGTCCAGCCCGATGCGGTCCCTGCCTTCCTGCCCGTAACCGTGGAAATAACTGGGCAGGGTGGGTTGCAGGATTTCCGAGCAGAGGTTGCTCATCTTGATGCTGCCGACGTTGGGAATGGGGTTGGCCCGGTTGGCATGGCCCTCGAACAGCAGGTAGGGGTAGCCGCTCTCGCCCTGCGTGACGGCGATTTCTTCCAGAATCCGGCGGGCCGACACGCGCTTCTTGCGGATGCGCGGGTTGTCGGCCAGCGCGTCGTATTCGCGCGTCCAGTCGATGTCGGTGAACTCGCGCCCGGTTTCCTGCCACAGCGAGTGCGGGTAGAACTGGTAGATGTCCTCGCCCGCCCGCACCTTCTCGATAAAGATGTCGGGGATGGTGGCCCCCACGCTGAGGGTCTTCAGGCGGGCGTCCTCGTCGGTGGCGATCTTCTTGGCGCCCAGGGTGTCCAGAAAGTCGGCATGCATCACGCTCAGGTAGATGGCCCCCGCGCCGGGACGCTGCCCGGCCTGATCGGCGTACCTGAGCATGTTGTCCAGCATCTTGGCCACGCCCATCACGCCCTTGGTGACGTTCTGGATACCGCGCAGGCTCTCGCCGCGCGCCCGCAGGTTGCTGACCTCCACGCCGATGCCGCCGCCGCCCTTGCTCAGTTCGGCCACGAAGGACAATGTTTTTGTGATGGAATCCAGATTGTCGGTGCAGTCCTGCAAGAGAAAGCAGCTGACCAGGCGGCCCGTATTCGCCTTGCCGGAGTTCATCAGCGTGGGCGTGGCCGGGGTAAAGGTCTGGCCCACCAGGTGATGCACCAGTTCCAATGCCTCCTCCACGGTTGCCGAACGCGCGAGGGCGGTGACGCTCAGGCGGTCCTCGTAGCGCTCCAGCCAGCGGGTGCGGTCCGGGGTCATAGCAGCGTACTCGTTGTAGAACTTGTACGCGCCCATAAAGGACCGGAAGCGGAACTTGGCGCTGTAGGCGCGTTCAAAGACCGCCTGCACCTCTTCGGGTGTGTAGCGCTCAAACAGCCCGGCGTCCCACACACCCTGCTCGGTCAGGTAGCGCACCTTCTCCGCCAGGTTGTGGAAGAAGACCGTGTTGGGGTTGACCTTCTCCTGAAAGTAGGCCTGCAGGGCGTCCAGATCATGCTGCGGCTGTACCAGGGTTCCGGCCAGCACCAGGTTGTTCAGTTCAATCCAGCGTTCCATATCGGTTGTGCTCCCTTAACCACGTCAGGACCCGCACGCGGTCGGCGGCGGTGCCGCCCTTGTTGACTTTTGCGACGACGGGCACGCCGTAGCGGGCGGCGATCACGTCCGCCGCCCGGGCGAAATTGTTCCCCCAGTGGTACGAGCCGCTGGCGACCACGCCGCGCAGCAGCGGGCTGTGCTGATCTAGAAAATTGCGGGTGCTGTCTGGCGCCTGTCCGCAACCGAAGGTGTAGGTCAGCAGCAGGTATTCATGGGCTGGAGCCTGCGTCCGCACGTCCACCACGGCGGCGCCCAGCTGTCCGGCCAGCTCCAGTGCCAGCCGGCGCACGTTGCCGGTCAGGGAGTCGTAGGCCAGCAGCATCACTCCGGCTCCAGTCCTCGTCCACCGCGCCGCCCCGCCCGGAACATCCGGGCCTCCGCCGCCAGCATGCCCACCACCCGCCGCACGTCCGTCTCCGGGATCACGCCACAGCCCCGCGCTGCGCCCGGCAGGACAGCGCTCAGGGCGTCTGCTTCACGGGGCACTGGTCTGGTCCATCAGGCTGGGCACGGCGGTGGGCTGTCCGTCATCTCCAAGCGCCACCAGCACGAAGGTTCCGGTGCAGCCCAGTTCACGGCACTCGCTGTACATCTCCTCGATGAACAGCTCCACCAGCACAGTCATGCTGCTGCGCCCGGTGCGGATCACGCGGGCGACGAGTTCCACCAGGCTGCCCTGCGGAATAGGACGGGTGAATTCCATGGCGTCCAGGTGCCGGGTGACCACCTTGCGGCGGCAGTAGCGCGTGGCCGCGATAAAGGCGGCGCTGTCCATGAACGACAGGGCCTCGCCGCCGAACAGCGTGCCGTGGTGGTTGGTGTCGCCCGGAAAGACCACATGCGTCACGCGGGTCTCCGGGGCGTGGAGGCGGGCCAGGAGGCGGCGTTGCATGTCGCCGGGCGGCGGATTCAGGCGGTCCAGTGCGGGACAGTCCATGGGTGACCTCACAAAAATGCGCGCAGGCAGAGACACCGGTGCGGATGCAGGCACCGGTCATAGCAGGGTCAGAAAAGAAAAAACGCCCCCGCACAGTCCCCTGGGGACGGCAAAGACGGTCAGCTCACAACTAGTTCGGCACGGTGGTCACCCTTGGCTCCTGACGCGGGAGCAGGCACGAGAAGGCGTGGGCTCCGCGAGGCGAGCGTTCGGACTGAAAACCGTAGCGCGACTGTGCCGGACTGAGCCTGCTGCGCCTTTGGGGCGCACAGGTATGACCGGACTTCCCTCGGTTCCTGCGGAGGCTGCCCGTGGGGGCAGCGCCGTCACTGTACTGCATCTGGTCCCCGGGTGCAGTCAGGACCCTGCAGGTCGAGACGCACGTATGACCGCTGTGCCGGAAGGGCTCCGGGACGCTGCTCGCGCCTGAACGATCGCCGCCCTGCGCCTGGGCTGTGACCCACCGGGTGGCGCCTCAGCCGGGCGACTGCCAGGTTCAGGTACCGTCCTCCTGCGGCCAGAACCGGACGACCAGGAAGGGGAGGGTGGGCTGCCGTTCCCCCGCGTTCAGCGGCGGTGCACTGGGCAACTGGCTGACCACCACGTACAGTGCGCCCTCCGGGCCCGGAATCACGTCATCGGGCCAGTACAGGTCCTCACGCGTCAGCACGCGCCGGTACGAACGGTCGCCCGGACGGATGCAGCCGATGGCAGCGCCCCCGATTTCGGTGAGATACAGATTGTCGGCCGCGTCCATCCACATGCCGCCCGTGTTGGGCCGGTCCGCGTAATGCTCGGCGCGTCGCTGCAACCCGTCGTCGTCCAGGCGCTCGTCCAGCAGATCACGGGTCCGCAGCCGCCAGATGGCGTTGCCTGTCAGTGGCCCGTAGTACACCCACTCGCCCCTGTGGTCAAGGGCGATGCCGTCGACACCGACGCGCAGCCCACGCCGCCCGGCGCCGCGTGTCTCCTCCGTCACCTCGCGGCCCTCGATGACGATGGGGCAGTCCTCGGCCAGGATGCCGGGGCGGCCCTCCAGCCGGCGGCGGGCCTGTCCGGTGCGGGTGTTCACGACGATCAGCGCCCCGCGCGAGCCGTCCCCGCCGTTTCCCGCGCCCTCGTCGGCGATATACACCGCGCCGTGACGCTCGTCGATCACGAAATCGTTCGGCTCGGAATATTCGTTCAGCACCGACGAGGGCAGCCGGATGATCTGCGACAGCGCGTTTGCCGCGCAGTCCCAGACCACGAATTTAGGAGTAATGCCGCTGCGGCTGCCCATGTCCAGCAGCCAGACGCGGCCCTGCGTGTCGGTGCGCAGGCCCTGAACCGCGTCGAGCCAGTCGTCGTCGTTGTCGCGTGGGGTATTCCAGGCCGCACTGGGGAACGGCTCCAGCGTATCGGGTCCGGTGAAGACCGACACGCGCTGCGGCGTTCCGAACATCGGGTGGTGGCTGACCACCAGCCGCCCACCAGGTGCGAAGGTGCCGTTGGCGAGCGGAAGCGGACTTCTGGCGTAGACCTCGCTGCGGCTGGGAGCTGCTGGGCTGTGGGTCTTGGGCATGCCCCATTGCAGCATGGCCGCAATTTCGACGGTGCAGGTTGCAGGGCGGGTAGGTTGCGGAAATCTTCAGAGGGGCAATGTTGCGACCGCGGTTGTCTGAAGGGCTGGTTGGTCCTCCCCACAGCAGGGAGTCACCGCGTGGGCGTTGTCCCGGCCGCCGATAGACGGTGCGTCCCCCCGCTTCGCAAATGATCTCACCTTTTGCAGCGGGTCATGTCGTTCCTGGAGGTCACGACGATCGGGGCCGGGCCATGGGCCGACCTTCCTCCCACGACAGCGCAGCAGCGTGCAGTTGCCGGTGGGTGTGGTGGGCGTCCCAGGCATGAAACACCAGGATGTCCTGGCCGCCCAGGGTGGTGACGCTGGCGTGGCCCGGCCCCAGCAGTGGGCCTGCCGTGCGCAGCACATGGGCGCCCGGAACAGGTTCGGTCCACGGCCCCAGCGGATGCGGAGCGACGGCGTACCCCACGCCGTAGGTCTCATTGATCCAGGCCCCACCCGAGTACAGCAGGTGAAACTGACCGTCCCGCCACAGCACAAAGGGCCCTTCCAGGGTGTGCCAGTCATACACGCCGCCGTACATGGCCCGTCCCTGCTCGTACCGTTGCCAGTCGCCGCTGGCCCGCAGAATGGTCCGGATCTCGCCCAGCCGGGTCATGTTGTGCAACGGGGCCACGGCCAGCACCGTTCCGGGGCGCCCGCTGCCCAGATCGTCGCGCGCAAAATACAGCCACCAGGTGCCGTCGGGGGCCAGGAACGGGTGCGCGTCAATGGCGAACGGCTCGTCCGGCGTCAGGTTCACGCCCAGATCCACGAAAGGGCCGAGCGGATGCGCCGCGGTCGCCACCCGCAGGTGATGGCCCTGGTCACCGTCGCCCACCGAGTAATACAGATAAAACGTCTCGCCCTGGCGCGCGACCTCCGGGGCCCAGTAGTCCATCCGCTGTGCACTCAGCGGCTCCAGCACGCCGCCGTGCGGGGTCCAGTGCACCAGATCCGGCGAGGACAGCACCTCGAAGGCCCGCGTGCCCGCCTCGCCGTGCAGGCCCGTGCCGTAGGCGTAGTACACGCCGCCCTCAAGCAGCACGAAGGGATCGGCAAAGTATCCAGGGTACAGGGGGCCGGACGGCAACGGGCCGGGTGAAGGACTCACGGTTTCGGCGCCCGTTGTGGCGCGAGACTTGGCCCGGCCACACTGACCCGGCCTCCCACAAAATTCACTGGATCCAGGCGCAGGCTGCGGTAGCCGCCCGCCGCGTCCGAGGTGCGTCCGGCGGTCCAGGCGTGGTAGGCCAGCCAAGTGCGGCCTGCACCGTCGCTCACCACCGTCTGGTGCCCGGGTCCGGCCACCTGGCCCCGGCTCACCAGCACCGGATTGTCGGGAGCCTTCTTGTACGGGCCGGTCACGCGCGGGGCCGTTGCGTACCCCACCGCGTACAGGTCGCTGTCGTATGGCCCGGCGGAATACAGCAGGTAGTACACGCCCCCCGCGCGGTGCAGGGTGGGGGCCTCGATCACGTTGCCCTCCCACAGCGCAAAGTTCTGGATCAGGGCGCTGGCCTTGCCGGTCAGCTTCAGCCCGTCGGCGCTGAGCGGCTGCAGGTAGAGGTTGGTGGCCTGGTTACAGCAGTTGCCATCGTTTTTCCACAGCAGATAGCGTGTGCCGTCGCTGTCCTGAAAGGGGCTGGCGTCGATGCTGCCGCCCTCGCCCAGCTGGCAGACCAGCGGCTTGCCCGAGGTATCCATGAACGGCCCCGCAGGGGAGGCTGCCGTCGCCGCGCCGATGCACTGGCGGCCGCTGGCGGCGTCCTGCGCGGTGAAGTACAGCACGAAGGTCTTCCCGATCTGGGCCACCTCGGGAGCCCAGGTGCGGCCGCCTCTGGCCCAGCGGGGCAGCGCCGGCATGGCGTCTCCCTTCACTTCCCAGTGCACCAGATCGCGGCTGACGGCGTGCGGCACGTTGGCGCCCGCGCTGTTGGTGGAGTAGGCGTGGTAGGTGGAACCGACCCGCAGGATGCCGGGATCGGGAAAATTCTCGTCAAGCACCGGATTGCGGAACGTGGCGGGGGCCGGGGTCCCAGGCTGAGCCGCCGTGGAGCCGCCGCCCGCCAGGGACGGGGCCGCAAACCCCAGGACCGTGAGACCGAGAAGCAGGGGGGAACGCCGCATGTCTACTCCTTGAGCCCGGTGGTGGACAGGCCCGCTTCCAGAAAGCGCTGCGCGATCAGGTAAGCGATCAGGGCGGGAACGGCCGCGAGGGTGGTGGCGGCCATCAATTTGCCGTATTCGGTCACGTAACGCTGCGAGAAGGTGGTGATGCCCACCGGCAGGGTCATCTTGTCCACGTCGGTAACGGTGTACAGCGGCCACAGGAAGTTGTTCCACGACCCCATGAAGGCGAACACCGCCAGCGTCGCGAGTGCCGGAACACTCAGCGGCAAGATGATGCGCCACAGGATCTGCAGGCTGCCCGCCCCGTCCAGCCTCGCGGCCTCTTCCAGTTCGCGCGGGATGCCGATAAAGAACTGCCGCAGCAGGAAGACCCCGAAGACCCCGCTCAGGCCCGGCCAGATCAGCGCGTGGTACGAATTGATCCACTCAAAATTGAGCATCATGATGTAGGTGGGAACCAGGGTCACGATGCCGGGAATCATCAGACTCGACAGAATGAACCAGAACCAGCCGTTGCGGCCCGGAAAGCGCATGCGGGCCAGTGGGTAGGCGGTCAGCGCGCACAGGGCGACGTGCAGCCCGGTAAAGGCCAGGGCCACGTACAGCGAATTCCAGGTCCAGCGCAGGATGTTGCCGTCCGGCGAGGTCAGAATCTCGCGGTAATTGTCCAGGGTGGGCTGCGTCGGGATCCACTGCACCGGCGTGGCGATGGCGTCGGCCTCGGGCTTCAGAGAGGTGGAGAGCATCCAGTACACCGGGGCCAGAAAGATGACGGCCAGCACACACAGCAGCAGGAAACGTGGAATGTCGCGCGGCAGCAGCCGGCGGCGCCTGGGTGGGTGGGCGGGGGTGAGACCCGTCACGCCCCGTCTCCCTTCACGTCGCGCGCCATGATGCCGAACTGCGCGGCGGTGAAGATCAGCATGATCAGCCCGAAGACAAAACCCATCGCGGCGGCGCTGGAGTACTGCGCGTTGCTAAAGCCCTCCTCGGTGATGTACTGAATCACGCTCTGGGTGGAGCGGCTCGGGCCACCGCCCGTGATCAGCAGCGACTGACCGAACAGCTGGAAAGACGACAACGCAGTCGTGACGAACACGAACAGCGTGACCGGGGCCAGCAGCGGCAGGGTGATGAAGCGCAGGCTCTGCCACGGCGTGGCGCCGTCCAGCGAGGCCGCCTCGTACAGGCTGAGCGGCACGTTGCCCAGCGCGGCCAGGTACAGCGTCATGTTGAAGCCCAGGGTCCACCACACCGTCCCGACCACAATCGGCACCCAGGCCAGGCCCTCGGTGGACAGCCAGGGGATGGGTGGGGCGCCCAGCAGCGCGTCACGCGCGGCATTGACCAGCCCGATCTGGTTGTCGAACATCCAGCGCCACAGGATGCCCATCACCGAGACCGTCAGGATGCCGGGCATAAAGAACACTGCCCGGAAGAACGTGCGCCCGAAAATCGGACGGTGCAGCAGCAGCGCCAGTCCCAGCGCCGCGGCCATCAGCAGCGGCACGCTGACCACCGTGAAAAACGTCGTGTTCCACAGGGTCTTCCAGAAGAAGTCCGCCTGTGGCGTGCCCGGCGTGAACAGGTTGCGGTAGAACTCGGAGCCCACGAACGTCTTGACCGGATTCAGGAGGTCCCAGCGGTGCAGGCTGATGTACAGGCCGTAGCCGATGGGATACACCGTGAAGACGAAGAACAGCAGGGCGTGCGGCAACAGGTAGAGGTAGGGTTCCAGCGGAATGCGGCGGCGCGGCGCGGGAGCCGGTGCCGTGGTGGTCCGGGTGGGCGCTCGGGTGATGGTCATGAACGGAATACCTCGCGCGTGAAGTCGTTCGACAGGGCGGCCCGGACCACCTCATCTCGCCGGGCGAGAAGGAAGGGCCGGGCCACCGCACGCCCTACTGGAAGTTCTTGCGGGCCTGCTCAATCTGCTTGTTCGATTCCTTGACTCCGTCGGCCAGGGCCTGCGCCACGGTTTTCTTGCCCAGGTACGCGGCCTCCCACGCCTGATCGAACGGTCCCATCACCTGGCCCACCCAGGGATAACCGCTGGTCGCGTACACACTGCCCAGGCGGTCAAAGATGCCGCTGATGGGCGCCTTGGCAAAGGCGGGATCTTTGGCGACGGCGGCCTGGGTGGGCAGGCTGCCGGTGGCCGTCCACGCCAGATTCTGCGCGGGCAGGCTCATCCACGCCATAAAGTCGAGCGCGGCCTTGCGCTTGTTGGCGTCGTAGCCGGGGCGCTGCTTGGGCAGGGTCAGGTGACTGGAGCCGCCCCAGGCCGCGTCCCTGACGGTCCCGCCCACACGCGGCAGAAAGGTCACGCCGAAGTTCATCTTCTGGCTCTCGAAGCGGTCCAGGTACCACTGTCCGCTGGGGAACATGCAGACCTTGCCCTGGCTGAAGGCGGCCAGCTCGGCCTCCTCGGTGCTGTTGGGCCGGGCGACGTGATGTTTTTGCACCAGATCCACCAGGAACTGGACGGCGCTGACGGCCTGCGGCGAACTGAAGGCCGCGTTCTGGTTCTTGTCCACCATCTGCCCGCCGTTCTGAAGGATTGCCGCGTAGGCCGCGCGCGCACCAACCCAGTTGTTGTACAGGCTCACGCCCCAGGTGTCCAGGTTCTTGGGATCAAAGCCTGCCTCACCCGCCTTCTTGCCGCTCTTGTCCACCGTGCAGGCCAGGGCAGCTTTCAGAAACTCGTCTCGCGTGCGGGGCGGCTTGTTGGGGTCCAGGCCAGCCTTCTTCATCAGGTCCTTGTTATAAAACATGACGTAGGCGACGCTCGAAACCGGGACCCCATAGGCCTGGTCCTTATAGTCGGCGGTGGCGAACAGCGGCCCGAAGAATTTTGACTTGTCGATGCCCGCGGCCTTCAATTCAGCGGGCGTCAGCGGCGACACAGCGCCGCGCGCCACGAAGCCCGTGATCTGGTCCTCATTGATCACCACCACGTCGGGAGCCTTCCCGGAGGCAACCAGCGCCGGGAGCTGCTGCCAGGTGGTGCCCCACGGCTGGGCCTGACCGCGCACCTGTACGTTGGGATGGGTGTCGTTGTACGTCTTGATCAGCCCTTCCATCACGGGCCGGTCCGGACCAGTAAACCCGTGCAGGAAGGTGAGACTGACCTGCGGCCCGGTATACCCCTGGGCACCAGCCCACTGACCTGCACCAAGAGTGAGCAGCGCCAGCAAAGCTGCACCACGGCCAAACGAACCAGTGTGACGGGTCATAACAGGAAACCTCCTGGGAGAACGTGGCCGGGTCACGGAGCGTTCCATGCGGAATCGGATCCACGTGCTGATGGGCTGCGGGCTATGGCAGACGCGAGTTGATGGTGTTCAGGTTGCAGCGTACGCCCATGGGAAAAAATGGTCAATCAGATTCACGAATACCCAAGAAAATCTGAGGAATTCGGGGCTGTCCTCACCTGGCAGGGTGGGAGAAAGCAGTGGGCAGGGACGAACAACGGAAGGGCCTGTCAGAGGGGTGCGGCCCGCGCTGTGGCCTGAAAGGCATTCCAGGTCAACATGGCCTGCTGGCGGGAACCTCATCACGCCGCAGGCCGCGCGGTTCCCGCCGTCGCCGGCAGGCTCGCTCATTGAGAGGCTTGTCCAGCAAAACCAACTGTCTCTAGGGGCCAGAGGCCTTTTGGGTGAGGCAGAACCGTTCAGCTCAGGTCGTCAGGTCCTCGTCGGCCTCGCCCATGTTGGTGCTGGGCGGATCGCTCGCGTCCATCGTTCCTTTCAGGGCGACATCATGCTCGTCCATGCCGCGCAGCTTGTAGGCGCCAGCCTCACTGCTCTCGGCCTCGACCCTGGCCTTCAGTTCCTCGCGCTCGTCAACGTGGCCCATAAACTGCAACTCCACGTTGGTGGGCTCATGTTTCTCGTCGGCCGCAGCCTCGGGATCATGGCGGTCAGCATTCTGGGTCATACCCCTACCATACGCTGCCAGGGATCAGGACGGCTTTTGACAACCACTGCTTACCTACCACCTGCACAAGCAGATTCAGGGCAAGCGGCTGTCTCACCGTTGTTGGAGCACCCTCACGTGCTGCTTCACGGCGCGTTGGAGTACGCTGTGCGGCTGGCACGGCTACCCCGCAACGTGACGGACACCGGCAAGGTGCCGGAACGGTCCACACCACAGGCAGAAATGAAGGTCTGGAGGACCAGGCAGGGCGGCTTGTTCCTCAAGCAACCCCGCTCCACCGTCTGTATGCCTGGTTCTGCCTCGCCCTGGCGATGGGGAGGCGGCGCTGTGCTGTCCTGGAATCTACCAGCTGTGTACCTTTGGCCGCTGTTGACCTCTGAACTATGCGCTACGCGCGCTCCTGCACACCGCTCGCCCCCGTTGTCCTGCGGCCTCCGTCTGGGTTCCGGCCCCTGCCGGAGTGACGCTGCATCTTCAACCGGGTCGCCTCGGCGGCCGCTCCAAAGTCGATCAGGCCTGCCTCGATGTTCTCCACGGTCAGCACAGGTTGTTCCATCGCCAGCACACCCTGGCATGGTGCGGGCAACAGACGGTAGAAGGCCGCCTCCCGGCAGAGCTCCTCATAATGGGCGTCAACATTCTCAGGCACCCAGTCTGGGTTCAACTGGCGCACCATCAGGTATTCCAGCAGCGTGGGCTCCCCACGGTCCATCACGGACAGCAGCGTCCGGGCATAGAAGTGACTGTAAACCCGCCAGGCGGCTGCCAGGGGCCCACCAGCCCAGTGGGCGATCTCTGGATGGTGGGTGCGCAGTTTCTGGAGCTCCTCTCTGGGCAACACACTCCGTCCGTAACGTTCCTGATCCAGCACCAGTGACGGACGCACCAGGTCATACAGACCCCGGGCAAAGCACACGACACGCCCCTGGGATTCCCAGCGCCGGAGCGTCTTCCGGGTCTGGTGCTGGGCGTGTTCGGCACGGGAACCGTAGATCGCTTCGGCCAGGCGCTCCACCGTCATGGGCCAGGCGGCCTGCCGCGCCAGCTGCCAGTCCACATCTACCACGGGTGCCCGGACCACTGGGGGAGAGGACCACAGGTCTTCGCCCCGCACCCGGGGCAGCGCGTCTGCCGTGACATCTCCTGATCCTGAGATCAGATGCTGGTTGTTGAGCAAAAATTGGCGGGCGTCGTCCAGATGGACATAGCGGTGCGCAGTGCGTCCCTGGCCCCGCTGCGCACTCTGGAGGTGATGTCGCTGCACCCACCGCTTTAATGCAGCCATGCCTACAGCCGACAGATAGGCCAGATCCGCCAGACTGACCCAGCAGAACCCGGCAGCGCGGGAACCGTACAGGAGGTGAATCGCCTCTTCGAGGCTGCATCCAAGTTCTTCAGCGACAAACGCAGGACTCAGGGGGCCGTAGACGTGATGGAGCTGGCGGAGATGTTCGTTGGGTGGGAGCGGGCGGGCGGTATGGTTCGAGGTCAAGTCTCTATAGTATCCGTATCTTGGTCCAAGGTGCAAAACCAGCAGACGCAGCATCAGGCTGCGGCCTTCACGTAGATCTGAAGGGGGCAGGTGCGGCACGAACTGCGGCCCTCTGGCCCAGGTGCTTGTTCTGGCCGCGGGCCTGTAGACACTCACGGTGGTGTTCTCAGGGGATCAGACCCGCCTGAACCACTGGGCTTCCGAATATCAAGGGCAAAGTTCCGTCGGGTCGGGACCCCGCAGGCTGTGGATGCCGCACCCCGAAACGCTCCAAAGGTTAAGACTGTATGGACGCTTACTGAACGACAGTTTCAGGCGAAATCCTGCGGCCGCGTGACATGCTTCACCCACCAGAGAACGTCCCTTCTGGTCAATCCCGTCCTGGAGGACCCTGCCATGAAACGAATGATTCAGTCCACACTGCTGCTGTCCCTGCTGCTCGCCCCGGTCCCGGCCCTTGCCCAGACCGACACCACCACCACGGGAACGACGACCACCGCCACCACCTCGGACGACGGCTTTGACTGGGGCTGGCTGGGCCTGCTCGGCCTGCTGGGTCTGGCGGGGCTGCGCCGTAGAGATGATCGGACGTATCCTGCAGGCACCACCCACACCACTGGGACTGGACCGCGCTAAAGATCCCACCTGTCGTATAAGAAGGTTCTGTCAACTTAAGTCCGACGAGACGTGTCGTTCAGCGTTATTGCTGCTGAATGACACGTCCCGTCGGTTAAGGGGAGGACGGCGAGAACGCACCGTCACCGCGGTTGAAGCCAGACATTTCAAAAAGCCGTCGCTTGGTTGTACGGCAGCCCCATCACGCCCGTGGAGCGCTACCTCGAGAAGCAGCGTCTGGGAACGCTGGACCAAATTGAGCGATGTTCAGGGCGTCCTCGACGCGTGACCTTCAGTGGCGAACAACAGCTCGTGAATCAGCTGAAAGAGCATCAGGACGTGACGTTGACCGAGCATGCCCGGATGCGCGAATATGCCCTGGGCCTCCAGGTGAGTTGTAAGACGGTGGATCGGGTGTTCAGGCGTTACTGGATCGCCCATAAACAACACTGGTGGCCAGCGAATTGAGCGCGTCTTGACACAGGTCCCCTGAGTAAGCCAGCGGGATCGAAGCGGCCAGTCTCCCGCCCCTGACCAAATGAGCCAGCATATGCCGTCGTAATGGCTGACGCACCAGACCCATGGTCAGGGGATTGGGAATGCGTTGCGGCCGTGCCGTGCTCGGCAGCTGCAAACGGGTGCGTCTGCCGATCACCGGGCGCCCGCTCGTCTGCTGAATCCTCAGACCAAAGTAGAGTCGGACATGCCCAACTGATGAATGGCAAAGAAGGAGACAGCAAGTCGCCTTGAGCAGATATCGAAGGGGCTCAATTTCCAGCCTCCTTACCTGAAACGCGGAACGAAGCACTCAGCAGCTTGATCAGGCAGGAGAACGTGGGAGCGCCCATCGCAGCGCATGGCCGGGCTGCTCCGTACCGGACCGCAGGATGCGCTCAGCAGCCGTGAGCTTTCACGATCAAGAGTGCTGAGCGGCGTAAAAGACCTGCCCCCTGGCCTTCCTGCCCTCTGGCCCTGGGGGCATTGACGGCACCAAGAGCTCTGGGTCACGGTCAGTCCCTCAGTCTCCCCGGGAATTCGTGTCGAGCTGGCGGGCGGCCACGGCAGCCGCCAGACCGCCGGCCAGATACCAGGCTGCCGTCAGGAGCGGCGTTCTTGGCGAGCGAGCGCCGGGCTGGCCGCCCAGCCCCAGGGGCCGGGGCAAGGCCACCGCGCCCAGGCCTGCGGCCAGTCCCAGCAACCCGCCGCGCTGCCACGCGCCCTGCCGCGGTCCCAGCCCCACCAGGCCGTAATACAGCGTGTTGGACAGCAGGTCCCCCAGCAGCGTCCAGCGGTACAGCGCCGCGCCGCGAGGGGGATCTACATTCAGCGCCTGCAGCGAGCCGGCCAGGGCGCGCTCCCCGATCACCTCGATGCGGGGCGCGTGCGGCAACACCCGCCGGACCCCCTCATTGAGCGCGGTCACGGTAAGCGCGCCCGCCATGCCGATCAGCCCCAGGCGCAGCAGGCGGGCGCGGCGACGCTGGGTATTGGTGGCGGGCGTAGCAGCATTGGACAGGTGGGACGTATCGTCAGAACTCATGGTGACCTCCTGGGCCGCGCGGTGACGGCACAGTTGCGCGGCGGGCTTAGCCGCAGCGGAATGGAATGGGCAGAGGGCCGCAGCAGCACACGCCCCGGACGCGCGCCCCGCCGGTCAGCTGGTCGGACAGATGGCCGTAGGCCTGACGGCAGGCCGCGAAGCGGGCCGCGATGGCCGGAGCCCCTGCGCCCAGGCCATGCTCCCGGACCGTGCGCGCAATGGCGGCCGAGCAGGACTCGCCCCCATAGAAGGCGGCGTGGGCGCAGCGGAAGCCCTTGTGGGGCGACAGCCAGCGCTGGTAGAGCCCGATTCCGGTCAGGGCAGAGGCGTCGATGCTGGGCATACGCTCAGCCTAGGTGCAGCGGGGGAGGGCGCAGTTGAGGGAAGCATGAAGGAGACGCGATGAAACCATGCCCGCGCCGGGTGGACCGCCGCGTCTGGGGACCGCCGGGTGTCCGGCTGGACCGGGGGGTCTAGACCGTTCCTTTCAAATTGATGAACGGGCCAGCAAGGCAAGGCCCCGGACTGGACCATATGTTCTAGACCACCGACGTTCCATCCACTGGAGGTTTATCGTGTCGCACCGCTTTCCCCTGTTCCTTGTGCTTACGCTCGCGGCGGCCGCGACGGCCCTCCTGAAAGGCCCCCGCCATCCCCTGCGTCCTTCCTCTGCCCAGGACGGCGTGGGCCCCCTGATCCGCCGGCGCTACTGGGTGGAGCTGACGGGCTCCGGCCGGCCGGCCGGGGAGGTGGCCCGCCACTGGCGCACGCATCTCGCGGACCACGCACCGAAAGGGCTGATCTGGTTCCGGGGCCTGGACCATCCCATTCCGCCAGTCGAGCAGGGAGACCGCCTGTGGCTCCGGATTTTCCTGATCCGGCGAGGGCGGGTGGTGGTGGAACACGTCGGTTCCCTGGGCTTCCGGGTCCGGACCCTGCGGCTGCACCCGGAGGCCGGCACCACCGACTTCCGCGTCATTCCGGGAGCGGCGCCCGGAGACCTGACGCTGCAGATCGAGTCGCTGCTGCGCAGCAGCTCCACCTTCGATCTGCTGGCCTACGTCCTGGGCGTTCATGCCGCGCAGCGCCTCAGCTGGCAACGGACGCTGGAAAGCGTGGCCCGGTACGCGGGCGGCCGGGTGGTCAGCCAGGGCACCGAGACCCTGGAGATGCCCGTGCTGCAGCACACCTTCACCCTGCCAGAGCCGCCAGAGGGAGGCCCGGAGGCGGCGCATTGATCTTGTGGCAACGGAACGACTGGCTGCACGGCCCATCCAGGGCAGGCAGGTTCGGAGGGCGCATACGACTGTGAAGATCAGGCGGCCTTCGCTTGCTTACGATAAGAAGCAGGACTGCTCAGGCGTTCCTCACGTCCGCGTCCCGGGCGGCGTCCTGCATCGCCCGCCACGCCACCTTGCCGGTTGCGCCGCGCGGCAGGGCACCCACAAACTGCACCTCGCGCGGGGCCTTGTAGTGGGCCATGTGTTCGCGCGCCCACGCGATCAGTTCCGCCTCATCCTGGCGCGCGCCGGGGCGGGCCACGATCACCGCGCGCACCCGCTCGCCGGTCCGCCCGTCGGGCACCGCGATCACGCAGGCCTCCTGCACGGCAGGGTGGGCGTGCAGCAGCGCCTCTATCTCAGCAGGCCAGACCTTCATGCCGCCCACGTTCACCATGCGCTTGAGCCGGTCGACGAAGAAGAAATACCCCTCCTCGTCCACGTAGCCCAGGTCCCCGGTGCGGAAGAACTGCAGGCCGTCAAGCTCCATGAAGGCTTCGGCGGTGGCCTCGGGCCTGTTCCGGTAGCCCCGGAACACCTGCGGCCCGCGTGTCACGATTTCCCCGACCTCGCCCGCCGGGCATTCCTGACCCGTTTCCGGGTCGACGATGCGTGAGTCCACGTCGAACACCGGGAGGCCCAGGCACTGCAGCTTGGGGCGGTGCATGGGGTTGAAGTGGCTCTGCGAGATGGTCTCGGTCAGGCCGTAGCCCTCCACGAAGGTCAGGCCGCTCAGGTCACGCAGCTGCCGCGCCAGCGCTTCGGGCATCGCCGCGCCGCCCCCCACGATCATCCGCAGCGTGGGCAGGTCGGCGGCCGACAGGTCCGGCAGGCTCAGCAGGTCCACCACCAGCGTCGTGATGGCAAACCACACGGTCACGCCCTGGGTCCGGGTCAGCTGTCTGGCCAGCGCCTTGTCCCAGCGGGCCATCATCACCACGCGGTTGCCCAGGTACAGGCCCATCAGCATGTCGTGGATGAACGCCGAGACGTGAAACAGCGGCAGTGTCATCAGCAGCACGTCGGCAGGGTTCGCGCCGCGCATCACCGCGCTGCCGGTCACATTGGCCTGCACGCCGCCGTGGGTGTGCATCGCGCCCTTGGGCTTGCCGGTGGTGCCGCTGGTGTAGGGCAGCGCGGCCAGGTCATCCGACGTCACTGCTGCCACCGGCGCGGGCGCGGCCCTCAGGGCCGTCTGCCAGTCCACATCTCCGGCCTGAAGGTCAGGCCTGGCGTCCAGTCCCGCCGGCAGCGGCAGCGTCGTGCCTTCCGACAGGTCCGCGACGACGGCGTGGACCAGCCCCGCCGCCCTGAGGGCCGGGTACTGCTCGCCGCCCAGCAGGCCAACCGAGATGCCCGCGTCTTCCAGGAAGTAGCGGTACTCGTCGGCTCCGAGCATGGGGGGCAGCGGCACCAGCACCGCGCCCAGCCGCCAGATCGCGTGCGCCGCCGCCACCCACTGCGGGCTGTTCTGCATGGCGATCAGCACCCGGTCTCCCCGCTGCACGCCCGCGGCCGCCAGGTGACCGCTCAGCGCGTCGGTCTCGGCCAGCAGCTCACGGTACCGGACCTCCCGGCCGTAGTACCACAGCGCCGCCTTGCCGGGGTACCGGCGGGCCGACACCTGCAGGTTGTCGTACAGGCTGGTCTGCGGCACATCCAGGCTGACCGGCAGCCCGGGCGGCCAGTAACGGGTGCTGGGGCTGAGAGGCCGGGGTGGCTGCGCGGGGCCGGACCGGGCCGGATCGGAGTGCGCCGGATCAGAGTGGGCTGGGCCGAACTGGGTCATGTGCTGTTCTCCCTGAGTGGTGGCCGGGGACGGTAGAGGCGGCCTCCACTGTACGCCACAGCTGGAGGGAAATTTGACGTGGGACGCGGCGCTGGCCATGATGGGCCATCTCGACGCCCGCCTGCGGCAGATCGGTTCATCCGGCTGCCCGGACCTTCCCCCACTGCAAAGGAGACTGTCATGAGCGCACAGACCGTCACAGGTCCCGTTCCCGCCGATGGGCTTGGGTTTACCCTGCCGCATGAACACGTGATTTTCGGGTATCCCGGGTACCAGGGGGACGTGACCCTGGGGGCCTTTGACCACGCCGCCGCCCTTGAGGCGTGCGTGCAGGTGGCCGGAACGCTGCGCTCACGCGGCGTGCAGACGGTCGTCGACGCCACGCCCAACGAATGCGGCCGTGACCCCGCCTTCCTGCGCGAGGTCAGCGAGCGTTCGGGGCTGAACATCCTGTGTGCCAGCGGCTTTTACTACGAGGGAGAGGGGGCCACCGCCTATTTCAAGTTCCGCTTCTCGCTCACCGACGGCCTGCAGGAGGTCTACGAGATGATGCTGCGGGAGGTGACCGAGGGCATCGGCACAACCGGTATTCGGGCCGGGGTCCTGAAGCTGGCCAGCAGCCGCGACGCGATTCGCCCCTACGAGCGGGTGTTCTTCCAGGCCGCCGCCCGCGTGCAGTGCGAGACCGGTGTGCCGATCATCACCCACACCCAGGAGGGCCGCCAGGGACCGCAGCAGGCCGAACTGCTGGTGGGGGAGGGGGCCGATCCGGAACGAATCATGATCGGTCACATGGACGGCAACACCGATCCCGACTACCACCGCGAAACCCTGAAACACGGCGTCAATATCGCCTTCGACCGCCTTGGGCTGCAGGGCCTGGTGGGCACGCCGATGGACACGGACCGCCTGCGGGTGCTGGAGGCGCTGCTGGGTGACGGCCACGCGGGGCGCATTCTGCTGTCGCACGACAGCATCTGGCAGTGGCTGGGCCGCCCTCTGCCGGTGCCGGACGCCATCCTGCCCGCCATCAGGGACTGGCATCCCACCCACCTGAGCGATGACATCCTGCCCGAGTTGCTGCGGCGCGGCGTCACCCAGACTCAGATCACACAGATGACGGTCGGGAACCCGGCGCGCGTGTTCGGCTGAGCGTCGGCCGCCGGAAAGTGTGGCGGCCCCTCGGTCACCGCCACAGCGGGTACGCGAGTTCCGCGTCAGGGGTGGACCGTGCGGTGTCTGCTGGCCGGGCGACGTCTTGCCGGGTTCGGCTCAGTCCAAGACGTTGATGCGCCGGTACAGGGCCTGGGTCACGCACCACACGCCGTAGCACAGCGTGCCCAGCGCCACAGCGGCCAGCAGGAACTGTCCGGCCGGCTGATCGCGCAGCCACGCCAGCGCCTCGGAGGTGCCGATCACCACGCTGGCCTTGTCCCGCCACGCGGCCACCAGCAGGAAGATGCCGACGATGGTCAGCAGCACGCCGCGCGCCGCGATCCCGATCTGCCCGACGCGCTTCAGCGTGTCCCGGTACCGCGCGCCCACGTCGGTAAAGGCCATGCGCTTCATGAATCTGGCCCCGTAGGCGCTGTACAGCTGGTTGGCCGCAACTGCCAGCAGCGCCACACCCGCCAGACCCAGCAGCACCTGACCGCCGGGCAGTTGCAGCACGTCGGAGGCGGTCTGACTTTCGCTGTTCTGGTTGCGGGGGGCGCTGCCCTGGGCTGCCACACGGGCGCTGAAGACCGCCAGCACCAGGTAGGCGACGCCGCTGACCGCGTAGCCCAGACGCTTGACCAGCCCCTTGGCCTCGGTGCCCTGGTGCTCGGGATCCAGCACGGCCCGCAGCAACTGCCACAGCGCGTAGCCCACCAGACCCACCACCAGCACCCACAGCAGCACGCTGCCCGCCGGAAGGTCCTGCAGGCGCAGCAGCGCCCCCTTGGTGTCGGTGGTGGTGCCGCCGGCACCCAGCGCCAGGCTCAGGGCCAGAAAGCCCACTGTGCCGTACACCACGCCCTTGCTGGCGTAACCGAAACGGGCCAGGACCTCGAGGCCCGGAGCCACCTTGCGGCCCGCGCGCTCAACCTGTGCTCTGGCAGATGACATGGGCCCACTATGCCCCAGGACCCTGGCGGCTGGATGCGCCGGCCCTGCCCTTGTTTCTTTACGGTTTGGTGTTCTGTGGGGGCCTGCCGGGGGAGTGCCACCCGGTGAACGTGCCTGCCCGCCTGCCGCGTAGCATGGAGCGGTGCACAAGGAAGCGAAGGAGGACGCATGCGCAAGGTGATCGTGACCGAGTTCCTGACCCTCGACGGTGTGTATGAAGATTCCACGCCCTGGCAAAGGGGCTACAGCCCCGATAGCGGCCCGTTCAAGCACGATGAACTGTTTGACAGCGGCGCGTTGCTGCTGGGCCGCGTGACCTACCAGGGCTTTGCCAGGTACTGGCCGACGGCCACGGATACCGGTGCGTTTGGTGAACGCATGAACAGCCTGCCGAAGTTCGTCGCCACAACGACCCTGACCTCCCTGACGTGGAACGCTACCTCCCTCGGGGAAGACGTTCCCGGGGCGGTGCGGGCGCTCAAGGAGCAGGACGGCCGGAATCTCCTCGTGTATGGCAGCGGCACCCTGGTGCAGACGCTGCTGCGGCACAGCCTTGTGGACGAACTTCGCCTGATGGTCTACCCCCTGGTCCTTGGGAGCGGCAAGCGCCTGTTCGCGGGCGGGGACCGGCTGCCGCTGAACCTCACCGCCTCGAGAGACCTGGGCGCGGGCGTGCTGCTGTTAACCTACGAACCCGCACCACGCCGCTGAACTTCTTGATCTGCTGGCCCTTGTCGCGCATGAACCGTGGATCATGCCTGCTGACGAACTCTCTCTATTCTGCCCATCACGCCAGACCGTGTGTATACATATTGCCGTTGAAGTGCCGACTTCAACCCCTCGGGCGAGAGGCAAATCGTCCCTAATCCCCCAGCGCCTCCCGGGCTACATTATGGAATTTCAGTAGTTCCTTGCTTTTTGGGAAGGAGGTCAGGGCGGGTCCGGTGACCTGAAGCATTCTGGAGTACCAGCCGACCTGCGTCCAGGCCTCAAAGGCTTCCTGCCGGTACAGGTAGTAGATGGCTGGCACGCCCAGATTCACCGCACGGTCAAACTGCTCGGCCGCGGTTTCCGCATTGCCCAGCCGGAGGCTGGCCTTTGCCACTCCCCACCAGGCGTAGGGATCGCCCGGCCGCGTCTTTACGTCCTGTTCGCCGTGCATCTGGGCGTGCCGCCAGTTGGCGGTGGCAGAAACGAGCCGCCGCTGTAGCCGTAGACGGTACGGAAATGCGCCACGTTGCTCCCGGCCCTGAGCCGCTGCTGCACCACCACCGGAAAACCGCGCGACACCAGTTCGCGCAGCACGTCAGGATCGCCTGCGTACCGGATGACACTGCGCAGGCCGAAACGCCCCAGGTACGCCGCGAGTTCAAGACTGCTAACCTGCGGGTCTCCCGGATAATCCTTCATGGCTGCCGCTGCTGCCGCCTGGGTCACGCGCGTGCCGTGGTAGCCCAGCACGGTCAGGGCCGTGACTGGCGCGCAGTTGTCTGGCCCCTGATACTCGTGGCGAACATTTTTCAGGGTCACGTTGCTGGGTAGGGCGGCGGCCCCACCACCCAGCGCCAGGCCAGCGAGCAGCGGGAGAAGGGACAATCTGAGCATGTCCCATTGTGTCCGGGGATGGGGGCCGGGTGGTGCCTCGGCGAGCCAGGGAACTTCATTCAATGTTGAGCCATGCTCCAGGGTGTGCCGAATAGACCCCTGCCAGCCTGTGGGTGCGGTGCAGGGCCTGCTCCGGCTGGAAGAGGCGGGGGCTTGCCGCCAGGGCTCCGTACCGCCAGGACTCCGGGAACGTACCGCCTGCGGGAACCTGTCGAACCCCAGGGCCTGTGCACGGGTGACACTCAGACCGGCGGCGCGGTCAGTGTTGAGGCGTTCTCAGAGGCCCGGACACCGGCTGGGGCGCTGGCCGGCCCAGGTGATATCCCTGGGCGTAATCACTGCCCAGCGCGGTGACCAGCGCAAGTTCACCCGCTGTTTCAATGCCCTCGGCCACCACCCGGATGTCCAGACCGTGGGCATAGGCAATCAGCGCCTGCACCAGCGGCAGGCGGGGATCATCGGCGTGCAGGCCTCGGATCAGCGCGCGGTCCAGTTTCACCACATCTGGGCGCAACTCGGCCAGGTACGTCAGGCTGGTGTGCCCGGCCCCCAGATCGTCCAGCGCCACCTGCGCGCCCTCGGCACGGTAGCGTTTCAGGATGCGGCGCAGCAGCGTCAGGTCGGGAAAGGCCTCGCTCTCGGTGACCTCGAAGACCAGCCGGCTGAAGTCCGCCCCCACCTGACGGCAGGCCTCGAAGGTGGTCTGCAGGCAGATATCGGGGTTGTACACCACGCTGGGCGAAAAGTTGATGAACAGTTGCTGACCGGGCGGCAGCGTGGGATAGACCTGCGTGATGGCGTTGCGGCGGGCCAGGGCGTCGAACGCGCGGGCCTGGCCATGGGCAGCGGCGGCGCGCAGCAGGGGGCCGGCTCCCAGGGTCTGCCCGTCCCAGTGCGCGCGCACCAGCGCCTCGTGGCCGTAGATGTCCAGATCGTTGAGGCCCACAATCGGCTGGACTTCGAAGTGAAGATGCTGGCATGCGTCCGCGAACCAGGGGCTGTTCAGCCGGTGCATCCATTGCTCCAGCGGTGCGGTCTGCCACGGGTCCGGTTCGCCGCCGTGCCACGGTGTGGCCAGGACTTCGTGCTGCTCGGTTGCCGTGAAACCGGCGGTCAACGTGCTTAGCCCGGAAAAGGCGTCCGAGTGCACGATGAACGCGGGCCCGTGCGTTTGAAACGAGATCTGATGGGCGTCCAGGGAGAGCCAGAGTTTGCGCTGAAGATGACGGGACGCGGCGTACAGCGCCAGACCGTCCATGCCGTCAGTGCCCACAGACTGGACATGATGGCAATCGCACTTGCCCGGGAGGATGGGGGGGGAGGGAGGGGCACGATGCACGGAACCAGAGTAGTCACGCTGTCTGACAAGCATCTTTTCTGAGTGGTTCCAGAACGCACCGGTCCTGGATGCGGTCAAGGGCCATGCCCGGACCTCACGGACGCACCGGCCCCTACGCCAGAAGGGGAGCACAGCAGCGTGAGTGTCACCGCCGTGACGCTCATGCCGTGAAGCGCGGGCCAGGGGCCGTGCTGCGCCCGGTCTCCTTGCCGCCACCGGGCCCTGGAAAGCGGACTGGACGCCCCGGCACCGTCAGGCTGCGGGAGCGTCGTCCGCTTCCCTGGGCAGAACGAAGCCGAAGGTGGCGCCCAGGTCCGGCTCGCCGTGTGCCGTCACCGTGCCGCCATGCCGCGTCACGATCCGCCGCGCGTTGGCCAGGCTCACCGCCGCTCCCTCGAACTCCTCCTGGCGGTGCAGCCGCTGAAACATCGTGAACAGCTTGTCTCGGTACTGCGGGTTAAATCCCACGCCGTTGTCCTGCACGTACACCGCCCAGGTGTGGCCCTGGTCCTCGGCCCAGACCGTGACCACCGCGGGCTCCCGCCCGCGGCTGTACTTGACCGCGTTGTCCAGCAGCGCCGTGACCACCCGCCGCAACAGCCTCAGGTCCCCGGGGACGGTGGGCAGTGGGCCGATCTGCCAGACGATCTGGCGCTGCGGGTGGGCCACGCTCAGCTCGTGACGGACGGCGGCGAACACGCGGTCCAGGTCCACCTGGACCGGGCTCAGTGGCTGGCGGGAGGCGCGGGAGACGTCGAGCATGCCGTCGATCAGGGTGTTGAGGGTGTCGGCGGCGGTGCGGACGATGCCGAAGTAGCGCTCGGCCTTGTCACTGAGGGGGGCGGGAAGGGACCGGCGCAGCAGGTTGCTGAAACTGATGATGTGGCGGACCGGGGTGCGCAGGTCGTGCGAGACCGAGTAGGTGAAGGCCTCGAGTTCCTCGTTCGACACCTGCAACAGGTCCCGCTGGGCTTCCAGTTCGGCTGTGCGGTCACGGACCTGCTGCTCGAGGGTCTCGGCAAAGTGAATCCGGCCCAGCGCCAGTGCGAACTGTGAGGCCAGGGTCAGCAGGAAGTAGCGCTCTTCGGGTGCGAACTCATGCGGCTCGCGGAAGTCCAGTACGATGATCCCCAGCGGCCGGCCGTCCGCCTGCATCGGCAGCACGGCGCTCGCCACTGCTGCGGCGCCTCCTGTGCGGCCTTCGAGGCCCGGATAGGCCGCCGTCAGCGCGCCGCTGTGCCCGAAGAACAGGGGCTGGCCGGAGCGCAGGGCATCCGCCCCCGGACCGGCGCTGCCGAGGCTCCCGTCTTGCCAGACGCTGGCGCTGGCCGCACCCCGCCGGGCCGCGACGTTGAGGCGGTTGCCGTGCGCCAGCAGCGCTGCGCCGCCGGTGGCCCCGACTGCCTCCAGCGCCGGACCCAGCAGGAGGTCAAACGCCGCCTGCTGGGTTCGCGCGGCGGCCAGTTCCCCAGTCACGCTCTGAAGGCCGGCCAGCAGGGCGGACGTCGCCTCCCGCGCGGTCACGTCCGTCTGAAATCCGAAGAAGTGGGTGACGGTTCCTGCCGCGTCCCGGATGGGGCTGATGGTCAATTCGTTGTGGAACAGGGTGCCGTCCGGGCGGTAGTTGCGCAGCAGCGCGGTGGTGCTGTGCCCCTCCCGGATGGCGGCGCGGATGGCCGCCCTGGGGCCGGGATTGGGGTCCTGGCCCTGGAGAAACCGGCAGTTGCGCCCGATCACCTCGACCGCCAGGTACCCGCTCAGGCGTTCGAAGGCGGGATTGACGTAGATGATGGGAAGGTCTGGCAGGCGCGCGTCTGCAATGACGGCGCTGTTGACACTGGCGGCGAGGGCCTGGCTGAGCAGCCGCAGATCGACGCTGGCCGCCTGTGGGGTGCCGAGACCCTCCAGCGCGCTATTGTCCGGGCTGAAGCTCATGGGCCGACTATAGAGCGCCGTGCTGCGCTGAAACAGCCTGAGGCAATGGCGCGTGAACGTGTTTCCCAGCCGTCCACACCAGCCGCCCAGACAGGTGCGGGCTGCCGCCGTGCAGGAGAAGGCAGCGTCGCGGACGGGCAGGAGACGCGCCGGCCAGCCCTCGGGGTCCGCCGCCGGGCCGGGAACAGAACAGCAGGCATTGGCGCGCAGGGGCACTCAGCTTTTCTATTCCGCGCCGGATGCATCAGGCCAAAAAAAGTCAGGGACTGGCGCGCTCCCTGACCTGCCTTGGTTGTGGTGGTGGGCGGGGGGACTCGAACCCTCCAGGGGCCGACGGGAACCCACTCGCGCGCCCGTTGTTGGAGGGGTGGGCAGCTGTCCCCTGATCTGCCGAACATGACACGCAGACTCAGGGAAATTCAGCCCGCCCCTGACCTGCCAGATCGTGTCTGATGATGCCCCAGCCCTGTCAGGCTTTTGTGTGCTGGACACAGAGCAAGGCTTAAGGGGAATGCCGAGGGGCCGCCGTAATGGAGTGGTGGGAACCCCTCCCGCCAGGTACGGGTGCTGGGAGGGGGCGGCTGGCTCCGCGTGTGGCCTGTTGGCCTCCCAACCTTTCCTGTGGCTGGACTGGGGGGGGGGTTGAGGTGCGGGCCGGCACTGGACGGCCCCAGACCTGGAGTCTCAGGGTTAGCACGGCCTGACCACCGACCTGGCGTACAGGGGCAGCTTCCCCGCCTGCATCTTCATAAAATACAGGGCGGCGGCGTTGCGGTCACCCACGCTGTTGAACGACGCCTCGCCGGACAGCAGATTCTTGAAACTGCCCCCCAGATGGCGCTTTCCACATCGGTCCGGGTGGGCAGCTTTCCGCCATGGGCCTTGATCGCGCTCAGGATGCCTTCAGCGATCACGGTGGCCGAGTCATACGCCTACGCCGAGTAACACGAAGGCGCCGCATTGCGGTATGTGGCAACAAAGTTCTTGACTCCGGGCAGTGAATCCAGAGGTGGACCGACCGTGGTGTAGGAGATGTTGCTTGCGCCCCGGCCCGCCACCTGGGCCAATTCATCGCTGTCCAGACCGTCGCCGCCGACCACCAGCAGATTGACCCCTGACGGATAAACGTGCCGATCTGCGCGTATTCGCCGCCGTGGATTACGGCGACGGACAGAGGCTCCGACAGGGGGCCAACCCTGGGTTCAAGCCTGTCGTTGCCTGGAGCGTGAAGAGACATGGCCCCCACACCTTAAGTGACGTCATCTTCACCTGCGGGTCCAGCTCCGCTATCGTGCCTGTGTGGGAGCAACGACTGTACAGCCCGACTCATCCGCTGGTGTTCTGGGCCGGTCCACTCCAGCGCTGCTTCGCGACAGCATGGAGCCGTTCGCTGGGGTCAACGCTCTATGGGGCGTGCTGGGCCTTAACGGGCGCCCTTTCCTATGACGCGGGTGCTGCTCGTTGAGGACCACCGCGCGGACGTGATGCTGTTGCAAGACACCCTGGAGTTCGCGGGAATGAACTGGACCGTTGAGGATGTGCCGACCTTCGAGGCGGCGGCCCGCTGCTGGCAGGCCACGCCGTTCGACCTATTGCTGCTGGATCTTGACCTGCCGGACGGCCTTGGTCTGGAACTGCTCACCCGCGCGCTGAGGCTGGCAGCGGGCGTCCCGGTGGTGGTGCTGAGTGGACTGGAAGATCCCAGGCTGGCGGCAACGGCCCTCCAGATGGGGGCGGCGGGCTACGTGATCAAGGGCCTGGAGGCCGCCGAACACCTGCGCCGGATCATCGGGCCGTCCACCGCAACCCGCCGCTGAAGGGTTGACCCGGGCGATGCCGGGGAAGGGCCTGCTGGCCAGTGTGGTGTCAGAGATCCAGCCGAGGGGGCTGATATTGGCGGCGCTGCGGTTGCGGGGAAGTCGTGAGCTCAAACTGTCCGGAAGGCCGACCGCTGTCCGGGCGCGTTACCTTGACGTGGAGGGTCCCTGGTCTGGTCAGCGCGTGTCTATTCCCCGTTCACTGGGATCCAGCGCCCGCGCCAGGTACGGCGCGGTCCGGCTTCCCCTGGCCTGCGCGACCTGTGCAGGCGCGCCCTGGGCCACCAGCTGGCCACCCTCGTCGCCCGCGCCGGGTCCGACGTCGATGACCCAGTCGCTGCCGACGACCAGCTGCATGTCGTGCTCCACGGCGATCACGGTGTGGCCGGCCTCGACCAGCCGGTCCAGCTGCCGGGCCAGGCGCTCCACGTCGGCAGGGTGCAGACCGGTGGTGGGTTCGTCCAGAAGGTATAGCGTGTGCCCCCGCCCGGCGCGCTGCAACTCGGTGGCCAGCTTGATGCGCTGGGCCTCGCCGCCGGACAGCTCGGTGGCGGGCTGGCCGAGCCGCAGGTAACCCAGGCCCACCTCGCGCAGGGTGTCCAGGCTGCGGAACACCGCCGGGTCATCCTTGAAAAAGGTCCAGGCGGCGTCCACCGTCATGCCCAGCACCTCGGCGACGTTGCGCCCCCGCAGCTGAACCTCAAGCGTTGCGGCGTTGTAGCGCGCACCGTGGCACACCGGGCACGGCGCGTACACGCTGGGCAAGAACAGCAGCTCCACCATCACCCAGCCCTCGCCCTGGCAGTGCTCGCAGCGCCCACCCTTGACGTTGAAGGAAAACCGTCCCGCGCCGTAGCCGCGCACCCGGGCCAGTGGCGTGGCCGCGAACAGCTTCCGGACGTGGTCGAACAGACCGGTGTAGGTGGCCATGTTGCTGCGCGGCGTGCGGCCGATGGGTTTCTGGTTAACCTGCACCAGCCGCGTGAGCGCCGCCACGTCGCCCCCCAGCCGCGCGGCGCTGGGGGCCACCGGCGTCTCCCCCAGCTCCTCCTCGGCCCCAGGTGCGCGGTCCTGCCCCGTGTTCTCCTGACCGAAGTGGGCAGCGAGCGTCTCGGCCAGCGCCAGGCTGACCAGGCTGGACTTGCCCGAACCCGACACGCCGGTCACGCAGGTCAGCGCGCCCAGCGGGAACCGAGCGCTCAGGTCCTGAAGGTTGTGACGCGTGACGCCGTGCAGCTCCAGCCAGCCTGCCGGGATGCGTGGGTGGCGGGCAGGTTGCGGGGCCGTCCGGAACAGGTACTCGGCGGTTCGGGAGCCGTCCACGCGGCGCAGCCCCTCCGGCGGGCCGCTGTACAGGATCTCACCGCCGTGTTCCCCGGCCCCCGGCCCCACGTCCACGATCCAGTCGGCGCGGCGCACCACATCCAGGTCGTGTTCCACCACGAACAGCGAGTTGCCGGCCGCCTTCAGTCCGGCCAGCGCCGCGAGCAGCGCCTCGGTGTCGGCGGGGTGCAGCCCGGCCGAGGGCTCGTCCAGGACGTACACCACGCCGAACAGGTTGGAATACAGCTGGGTGGCTAGGCGCAGGCGCTGCAACTCGCCGGGGGAGAGGGTGGGGGTCGAGCGCTCCAGCTGCAGGTAGCCCAGCCCCAGGTTCAGCAGCACGTCCAGCCGGGCCACCAGGTCCGCGGTCACGCGCTGCCGGGCCAGGGCCTGTTCGGGACGCTGCTCAAGCAGCCCCGCGTGCCCATCCTCGTGGCCGCTGGCGTAGGGGCGCAATAGCGCCGCCACCTGTTTGAGCGGCAGCCGCGAGAAGTCGGCGATGTCGTACCCCGCGAACGTGACGGCCAGGGCGTCAGGGCGCAGCCGCTTGCCGCGGCAGACCGGGCACGCGGCCGAGACCATGTACCCCTGCACACGCCGCTTCATGGAGGCGCTCTCGGTGCTGGCAAAGGTGTGCAGGATGTGGCGCCGGGCGCTGCTGAAGGTGCCCATGTACCCGGGCTCGGCCCCGCGGTTGACCGCCCGCCGGGTCTCGTCCGGGGTCAGGCCCGGGTAGACCGGCACTACCGGCTGCTCATCGCTGAACAGGATCCAGTCGCGGGTGTCCTGCGGCAGCGTGTGCCACGGCACGTCCACGTTGATGCCCAGTGACACCAGGATGTCGCGCTGGTTCTGACCGCCCCAGGCCTGCGGCCAGGCCGCCACGGCCCGCTCGCGGATGGTCAGCGACGGATCCGGCACCATCGAGGCCTCGGTTACCTCGTACACCCGGCCCAGACCATGGCAGGAGGGACAGGCCCCCTCGGGGGTGTTGGGCGAGAAGCCCTCGGCGTAGATGATGTCCTGCCCCGGCGGGTAGACCCCGGCGCGCGAGTACAGCATGCGCACCAGGTTGGACAGCGTGGTGACGCTGCCCACCGAGGAGCGGGCGGTGGGGGCGCCGCGCTGCTGCTGCAGGGCGACGGCGGGGGGCAGGCCCTCGATGGCGTCCACGTCCGGCGCTCCCACCTGATGAAACAGGCGCCGGGCGTAGGGCGAGACCGATTCCAGGTAGCGCCGCTGCGCCTCGGCGTACAGCGTCCCAAAGGCCAGAGAGGACTTGCCCGAGCCGGAGACGCCGGTGAACACCACCAGGGCGTCGCGCGGCACCCGCAGCGACAGGTCTTTGAGGTTGTGTTCCCGCGCGCCGCGCACCTGCACGTAGCCGGAAAAGGCAGGGGGAGTGGACATGGTGTCCCAGTATGGGTGGGGGCCTGGCCCCAGCGGCGCGAGTCGCAACGTTGGCTGAACCCCCCGCCGCGCCGCGCTCAGAATGCGGCGCGGGCCACGCCAGTCGGGGGCGCCATTGACACCGCTGTGCCGCGCTCTTACGATGCCCCATGACCCTGGTCCGCTTTGCTTTGCCCGGTATGGTGCTGTTGCTGAACCGGTCCGGCACGTGACTGACGTCCTGCCTCCTTCCAGCGGGGCCTGGCCGGCCCTGCACACCCAGCAGTTGTGCTTTCCGGTGCAGGCGCTGGACGGCACGGCGCTGCACATCGGCGCGCGGCTGCAGCTGCCGGTGTCGGAGCGGCGCGTGCCTGCGGTGGTGATCGCCCACGGCTCCAACGGCATCGACTCGCGGGGGCAACTGCACGCGCTGGACCTGAACCGCGCCGGTATAGCCACGCTGGAGCTCGACATGTGGGGCGCGCGTGGACTGGACGGCGGCTCCGAGGGCCGTCCGGGGGCGGCGTGGGAGAACCTGCCCGACGTGTTCGGGGCCTTCGCCCTGCTCGCGGCGCATCCACGGGTGGACCCCCAGCGCATCGGCGTGCTGGGCTTCTCATGGGGCGGCGTAGTGACGCTGCTCAGCGCCACCCGTCGGTGCCGTGACCAGTACCTTCCAGCAGGCCAGCAGTTCGCCGCACACGCGGCCATGTATCCGGCGTGCTGGATCTACAACACCGTCCCCGGCTATGAACTGCGGAACCTGACCGGAGCGCGGGTGCTGGTTCTGGTGGGCGGGCGTGACCGCTACGACGACCCCGGCGACTCGGGCCATGACCTGATCACCGGCCTGGGACCGGCCGACCGCGCCCTGGTGCAGACCGTCGTCTATCCCGGCGCGGAACACGGTTTCAATATGCTGGAGGCCCCGTACCAGTACCGTGATCCCATCCTTCACCGGGGACAGGGCGGCGAGGGACGGTCAGCCCCCCACCCCGAATCAAGGGAGGCGGCCCGCCTCGCGCTGCTGCGGTTTTTTGGGGACGCACTGGCAGGGCAGGGGACCTGATGATCGACATGATGGACGGTCAGCTTCACCACCTGGACCTGGACTGCGCAGGCGGTGGCCCGTATGGGGGCTGAGGCCCGGATCCGGGAGCTTGGCCTGGTGCTGCCGCCGCCGCTGCAGTTGCCGGACGGCGTGGTGTTGCCGTTTGCGGTGGTCCGGGTGGTGGGCCAGCGCGCTGTCGTGTCCGGCCACGGTCCGCAGGCTCCGAACGGCACGCTGGCCACGCCGCTGGGAAAGGTAGGCGCTGAGGTCTCGCCGGAGCAGGCGCACGCCGCCGCACGCCTGGTGGCCCTCGCAATGCTGGGCAGCCTGCGCCGGAGTCTGGGCGATCTGGACCGGATCACCGCCTGGGTGCGGGTGTTCGGGATGGTCAATGCCGCGCCCGGATTTACCGGGTTACCGGGCGTCATCAACGGCTTTTCCGCGGTGATTCTCGACGTCTTCGGCCCAGAGACCGGCCAGCACGCACGCTCGGCGGTGGGCGTGGCCGAGTTGCCGTGGCACATCCCTGTGGAAGTAGAAGCCGAGGTCTTAATCCGGGACTGACTTGAGATGGGAGGTCATTGCGCCATGGCTCGCTGAGCGAAATGGCGGGAGCGCTTTGTCGCTGACCCCGAAATCAACTTCTGCATCACTCTGGATTCAACCGGCGTTAATGGACAAGTAAATGTAGACGTGTGAGCTGCAATTTTCACTGTGCTGATGCTTGGGCTTGTGCACATGGGAATGGAACATTGATAAAGTGGGATGATGAGGTCTCTGTCCATTAACGCCGGTTTTCTGCGTTCAGCCCATGATTCAGGTAGTGAGCGCGCTCGCAGACTAATGGGGGCGCAGCAGGCGACCGAACTCGATGCCACGATTCCGCTCCTCTCAGGCCTGTGCCCCCCGCCTAACAAAACGGCATACACCAGCCCGCCAATGACCGCCGGAGGGAGCTACTGCTACTCGGTGGGGACTTGGAACGGCTGCACCGCCAGGCTGCCTCCGACACCACGCTGCACGCCGCCCTGGTCCTGATCGACCAGCACGCCTACCAGGTACGTGATCTGCTGGCCCTGCAGTGGGCCAACTTCGATTTCGCCACCGGCAGCGCCCTGCGCCCGCACGCCGTCACACGGCTAAACGACACCGCCCTGAAGGCCTTTGCACCCCCAACACCCAAAAGCTGGCGCAGGCCACCGCCCTGGCACGGGGTCTAGGCGACACGCCGCACCACCAGGCGCATCTGCCCCAGAATGGCCCCTTTCCCAGGGGAGTCCAGGCCGCGCCCAGCTTATGGCCCTAGCGGTCCCCCTGCCCTATGGCTACTGGCTGCTGCGGATCCTGGCGTTGCGGGCGCTGGACCGCGGCGCCGACGACTGACTGGGGCCAATCCGCTCGGCGCTCGGCCTGGCCCCAGGGTCAGGAGGACGCGGCGGCCACCTTCCGCAGCAGGTTAACGGTCTCGATCATGGCGGTGACCGCCTCTGCGCCCTTGTTTCCCGCCTTGATCCCGGCGCGGTTGAGCGCCTGCTCCACGGTGTCGGTGGTCAGGACGCCGAAGGCCACCGGCACGCCGGTCTGAAGCGAGGTGTTCAAGATGCCGGTGGCAGCGGCGCCCGCCACAAAGTCGTAATGGTCCGTGTCGCCCTTGATCACGGCCCCCAGACACACCACCGCGTCGTAGCGGCCGCTCTCGGCCAGTTTGCGTGCCACCAGCGGCACCTCGTAGGCCCCTGGAACGAGGTAATGGTCCAGCTGCCCGGTGGCGCCGCCATGCTGTACGAAGGCCAGCTCCGCGCCTTCCACCAGCCGGTCCACGATCAGGTGGTTCCAGCGCGTGCTGACAACAGCAAAGGTCATGTCGGTGGCGATCAGGTTTGCTTCGGTTCGGTTCATGGAATGCTCCTTGGGGGGGGAGACAGGTGGCACGGGCCGCCAGGGCGCGTCGCATCCGCCTCCGCACGGGTTCAGGTGTGACTGCCGTCCGTTCCAATGTGGCCCAGCCGGAGGGCCTTGGTGTTCAGGTAATGGGCATTATGTTCGTTGTGACCCGCGTGCAGGGCCACCCGCTCGACGACCTCCAGGCCGAAGCCCCCCAGGCTGCGCAGTTTGCGGGGGTTGTTGGTCAGCACACGCAGTTGCCGCGCGCCCAGCAGATGCAGCATCTGCGCGCCGATGCCGAAATCGCGGGCGTCGGCTGGAAAGCCGAGCTGTTCGTTGGCCTCGACCGTATCCGCACCGCCGTCTTGCAGATGGTAGGCCCGGATCTTGTTCAGCAGGCCGATGCCCCGGCCTTCCTGCCGCAGGTAGACCAGAACGCCCCGGCCCTCGGCGGCGATGGCCTGCATCGCTGCGTCGCGCTGCGCGCCGCAGTCGCAGCGCAGCGAGTGGAAGCCGTCTCCAGTCAGGCACTCGCTGTGCACGCGCACCAGCAGCGGCTCCGGCGTGACCTCACCCATCACCAGCGCCACATGCTCCGCGCCGCTGACCGTGTCCTCGAAGCCCACGATGCGGAAGGAGCCGTACGTGGTAGGCAACTCGGCCTCGGCCACCTGCAGCATGAAGGGATCGTGCTGCATGCGGTAGGCGATCAGCGCCTCGATGCTGCCCACCTTCAGGCCGTGCTTCGCCCCGAAGGTCAGCAGGTCCGGCAGGCGGCTCATCTCGCCGTCGTCTCCCATGATCTCGCAGATCACGCCCACCGGGGCAAAACCGGCCAACCGCGCCAGATCACACGCGGCCTCGGTGTGGCCCGCGCGGCGCAGGACCCCGCCGGGCCGCGCCACTAGCGGAAAGACATGGCCGGGACGGCGGAAGTCCGTGGGCCGCGCCGCGTCGTCCATCAGCGCCGCGATGGTAGCGGCGCGGTCAAAGGCGCTGATGCCGGTGGTGTTGCCGGTGTGGTCCACACTGACCGTAAAGGCTGTGCCGTTCGGATCCGTGCTGCGGCCCACCATGGGGGTCAGGTCAAGCTGCCCGGCGCGCTCCGGGGTCAGGGTCACGCAGATCAGGCCCCGGCCCTCGCGCGCCATGAAGTTGATCCACTGCGGCGTCGCCGTCGCTGCGGGCATCAGCAGGTCACCCTCGTTCTCACGGCGCTCGTCGTCCACCAGAATGACGGGGCGGCCCTCCTGCAACTCCAGCAGCAGTTCAGCCACCGGGGCCAGGACCAGGGGCGACGCCGTCACGCGCCGACCTGCTGGGCGTCACGGCCTGCCCCCTCTGGGGTGGGCGGCGTCCAGTCCCGCATCAGCAGCAGGCGCTCGGCGTACTTGGCCATCTGATCGGCCTCCAGGTTCACCTGCGTTCCGGCAGCCCAGGTGTGCAGGGTGGTCACGTCCAGCGTGTGTGGCACCAGCCACAGCGTGAACTCGTCGGCGCGCAGGTCGGCGCGGCTGCCCGCCGGGCCACCCACGTCCACCACGGTCAGGCTCACACCGTCCACGGTGACGCTGCCCTTGGGCACCAGGTAACGGGCCAGCGCGGCGGGGGCACGCAGGGTCATGGTGTACGCGCCGGGCCGGGCCTCGACGTTCAGCACCTCACCCACGCCGTCAACGTGGCCGCTCACCACGTGGCCGCCGAAACGGGCCTGCGCGGTCATGGCCCGCTCCAGATTCACGCGGTGCCCGTCCTGCCAGTGCGGGGCGGTTTTGGCCAGGGTCTCGCGGCTGAGGTCCACCGTGAAGCCCGCGTGGTCCCAGGCAGTCACGGTCAGGCAGGTGCCGTTCACCGCGACGCTCTCGCCCAGGGACAGGTCCGCCCACATCTCGTTCGGTTCGATGGTGACGGTCAGGTTGCCGGCGGTGTCCACGGTGCGGGCCACACGCCCGAGCTGCTCAATAATTCCAGTAAACATGGTTGACCTCGCGGCTGGCGGCGGGAAGCGGGTTCCCTGGCCAGCGTTTTTTCAGAGAAGAGTCAGAGAAGGGAGGGAAGGGCGCGTCAGAGCCGGGGAATGTCGCTCAACAGTCCCGTCACGAGGACGTCCGTGCCCAGCGTCTCCACGGTCACGTCGCGCAGGGGCTGGGACTCGTGCATGGGGCGGGCAGGCGACGTGAGCGGCGGTAGACCATGTCCCAGCAGTTTGGGAGCGATGAAGACCCGCACCTCGTCCACCAGTCCGGCGTCCAGAAAGGCGCTGAGCAGCGTTGGCCCGCCTTCCAGCAGCACGCTGGAAATATTCAGGCGGCCCAGCCCGGTGAGGGCCTCCAGGGGCGTCGCGGCCCGCACGATGGTCACGCCCGCCGCCTCAAAAGCCGATGTCTCGGCGTCGGGAGCCGTCACGAGAAGGCTGCCCGGACGCCATGCGCGGGCCTGTGAACTGGACCGGGCACGGCGATCAAACACGACTGGGCGCGGGTCACGGCCCCCACAGACCCCCCGCGTGGTCAGGGCCGGGTCATCGCTGTGCAGGGTGCCGCTGCCGACGGCCACAGCGTCCAGCGCGTCGCGCCAGGTCATGGACCGCGCCCGCGCCGCCTCGCCGCTGACCGCTCCGTTGCCCTCCCCCAGCGCGGCCACCTTGCCGTCAAGGGTCATGGCGTACTTGGCCACCACCCAGGGACGGCCCCGGAGGGTCAGGCTGCGGAAGCCGGCCTGCTGACGCAGCGCACCAGCCTCCAGCACCCCCACGTTCACATCGATCCCAGCGTCGCGCAGCGCCTGCACGCCGCGCCCGGCCACCCTGGGGTCCGGGTCCAGGGCAGAGACCACCACGCGCCGGACGCCCGACGCAATCAGGGCGTCCGCGCAGGGCGGGGTGCGGCCGTGGTGGCTGCACGGTTCCAGGGTCACGTAGGCGGTGGCGCCGCGGGCACGCGCTGCAGCGCCGCGCAGCGCGAACACCTCCGCGTGCGCCTCACCCGCCCTGGGGTGAAAGCCCCATCCCACCACCTCGTCATCCTGAACGATCACGCAGCCCACAGGTGGGTTGGGGGCCGTTCGCCCGAGTCCTCTGGCGGCCAGATCCAGCGCGAGCGTCATCCAGCGCTCGTCTGCGGACAGGGCCGCCGCCACCCTTCCGGGCGGCATTTTCTCTGTATACATGGGTTGTCGTCACCCACCGGGGTGGGCAGAGTGACGTTCCTCCTTCTCTCATCCGGACTGTGACCGTCGGCTCCCGAATTTCACGGGATCGGGCCTGCGCGTGGTGCAGTTTGCGCGGGCTTCGCGGGCTGAGGCCTGGGGCCATCACCGCCGGTAGGGAATTTCGCCCTGCCCCGAAGGAAGCGGCCCACCCGCAGGCGGGCCTCAGTGACGGTAGCAGGTTTGGCGGGGGACAATGTAGGCGGTGCAGACGAACCGACATGCAGGGGGGCGGTCAGGGGGCAGCGCCCCCGCACCCGCCGGCTCCGACGTCACCTGCCTGTTCAGACCGTCAGGTCTGATACTGGCAGGCGCGTCCCGCAGCCTCTATGCTGACCATTCCTCGTGAGTGACCCCTCCTTCCCACCGGCACCAGCGGTCCCGTTTACCTTTCCCGGCGACAGCGTCATGGCGGCCCGGATGCGCGCCCACGACTGGGCCGGCACGCCGCTGGGGGTCCCGGAGCGCTGGCCCCAGAGCCTGCGCACGGCTGTGGGCCTCACGCTGAGCGGCGCGTTTCCCACGGCGCTGTTGTGGGGACAGGACTTCACGCCGCTGTTCAACGACGCGTGCCTGGACATGATCGGCGAGCGGCATGCGGGCACCCTGGGGCGCGGCCTTCCGCGTTCCTGGCCTGAGCTGTGGGCCGTCTTCGGACCCCAGTTCCAGGGTGTGCGGCGCGGCGAGACGTTCCGCTTCACCGACCAGCGCCTGCCCCTGTCCCCCAGGGGGGGAACGCAGGAGGCGTACGTCACGCTGGGCTTCAGCCCCGTTCACGACGAGAGCGGCGCCGTGGGGGGCGTCCTGGTGACGGTGCTGGACACCACCACGGAGGTTCACGCGCGGCGGCAGCTTCAGGAGCAGCGCATTGAACTGGAGGCGCGCTCCCGCTCCCTGGCCCTGATCGAGCAGTTCGTGCAGGCTCCTACGGCAGACCGGACGGCAGGCGCGTTGATCCGGCATCTGCAACAGCTGCTGCTGGAGTATCTGCCCGCTGGCCACATGGCGTATTACGAACGGAGCGGCGGGGGCTGGCATGTCAGAAGTCTCGTCTCTGCCGGCGGCGCCGACGACCAGAGCGGGAGCGGCCACGACACCCTGCCCCACGACACCGCCCATCTCAGGATTCCCCTCGAGACCGGCGAGCCGCACTACCCCGGCCGCCCGGACGGGCCCGCGCAGGCCAACCCACACGCGGCGATGCTTCCGCTCCGGTGGGCCTCGGAGGTGCGCGGCATCTTCGGATTCGTCGCGGACGGACCAGACGCCCTGACCCCACGTCACCGCAACATCCTGGAGGCCGCCGTCCGCAGTCTGGGCCTGGCACTGGGCCGCGAGCACCGTGAGGGCGAGGCGCGTGCCGACGCGAACGCCGCCCTGCTGGCCAGCCGCAGCCGGCTTCACTTTGCGCTGGAGGCCGCCGGACTGGGCGCCTGGGAACTCGACACCCGCACCCAGGTGGCCACCAGGACCCTGCGGCACGACGAGATCTTCGGGTATCCGCAGGGACACCCGGCCTGGACCTACCAGACCTTCCTCAACCACGTCCTCCCGGAAGACCGCGCGGAAGTGGACCGCAAGTACAGCGCTGCGCTGGAGCGCGGTGACACCTGGGACTTCCAGTGCCGCATCCGCCGGGTGGACGGAGAGGTGCGCTGGATCTGGGCGCGGGGCCAGACCATGGACGGCGGGGACGGGGCCTCCAACCACGTCCTGGGGCTGATCCAGGACGTCACCGGGCCGCGGCTGGCCGAGGCGAACATCGCCGAGCTCAACACGCACCTGGAGATGAGGGTCCGGGAGCGCACCCGCGCCCTGAAAGACGCCAACGATGAACTGGAGGCCTTCGCCTACAGCGTTTCGCATGACCTGCGGACCCCACTGCGGCACATCGCAGGGTTCACGCAGCTGCTGCACAAGCACCTGGGCCACACCACCGACCCAAAGGCGGCCCGCTACCTCGCGGTGGTGCAGGACGCCGTGCAGCGCATGGACCGGCTGCTGGAGGCCATGCTGAACCTGTCGCGCACGGCCCAGCTGCCGCTGCGGACCGGCCCGGTCGATCTGAACCACCTGACCGAGGAGGCCCGCGCGGCGCTGGCCACCGAGACGGACGGCCGGCCGGTTCAGTGGCAGATCGGTCCGCTGCCGCAGGTCACGGGCGATCCCACGATGCTGCGTCAGGTGCTGGTCAACCTGCTGTCCAACGCCCTGAAGTACAGCAGCAAACAGGACACCGCGTTGATCGAGCTGTGGGCCGAGGAGCAGCCGGACAGCTGGAAGGTGGTTGTCCGGGACAACGGGGTGGGCTTTGACCCCCGCTACGCCGAGCGGTTGTTCGGCGTTTTCCAGCGGCTGCACCGGCAGGACGACTTCGAAGGCACCGGGGTGGGGCTGGCCAATGTCCGGCGCATCGTCGTGCGGCACGGCGGCGAGGTCTCGGCCACCGCCCGGCCCGGCGAGGGCGCGACGTTCAGCTTCACGCTCCCGAAGCTGCCCTGAACCGGGAGAGGCCGAGCACATCCGGCCAGGGGGCCGCGCCCGACCGGTGCCCCCAGCACATTCAGCGGGCCCGGGCAGCCACCAGACCCGATGAAGCGTGGGAACCCTTGAACCGCTGGACCACTGACCTCCCCCGGACGCCGTCTCATCGCATCCATTAGAGTGAATGGATGACCACGCGGACAGCGCCCACCGTGCTCGACCAGCTCAAGGCCCTCTCGCATGAGATCCGCTTTGAACTGCTGCGTTACCTGGCCGGGGGCGAACGCTGCGTCTGCGACCTCGAGGCTCTGCTGACCCTGCCCCAGTCGAAGGTGTCGTACCATCTCGCGGTTCTGCGCGACGCCGGGCTAATCAGGGCCGAGCAGCGCGGCAAGAACACCTATTACGCCCTGCAGCAGGAGAAGTTCTTTGGGCTGGGCGGCGCGCTGCTCAGCGAGATCTTTGTCGAGTCCCCCGCCTTGACGCATCAAACAAAGTCGATATGCTGAGGCCGTGCCTACCCCACCACGCCTCCTGATTCTGTGCACCCACAACAGCGCCCGCTCGCAGATGGCCGAGGCCCTCACCCGCGAGACCGCCCGGCGGGCTGGTCTGCCCCTGGAGGTTCATTCGGCCGGTACCGAGGCCACCCGCGTCAAGGACGACGCCTGCACGGTGATGGCCGAAGTTGGGCTGGACCTGTCCACCCACACCAGCAAGACGCTGTACGACGTGCCCGATCCCTGGAACTTCGATTACGTGATTACGGTCTGCGACAGCGCCGCCGAAACGTGCCCGGTGTATCCAGGGCAGACGGTGCGGCGGCACTACCCCTTCATGGACCCCAGCGGCGGCAGTCTGGAGCGCTGGCGCGCGGTGCGGGACCAACTGGGCGTGCAGCTTGACCGGGTGGTGCGGACCATCGAGCGGGGGCAGCCTCTGCCCGAAAGTTACCAGGACAGCCCTGCCGTGACGGCCCAGTAACTACTGTGCTGACCGCAGTCCTGATCTTTCTCTTCACCCTGGTGCTGGTGATCTGGCAGCCCCGGTTGCGGTGGCAGCCGGACGGTCTGGGCATTGGCTGGAGCGCGGCCCTCGGCGCGGCGCTGGCGCTGCTCGCGGGCGTCGTCCATCTGGCGGACATCCCCGTGGTCTGGGCCATCGTCTGGAACGCGACGTTGACCTTTATCGCCCTCATCATCATCAGTCTGATTCTGGATGAGGCGGGTTTTTTCAGGTGGGCGGCGCTGCACGTCGCCCGCTGGGGCGGCGGGCGCGGCCATCTGCTCTTTGCGCTGGTGGTGCTACTGGGCGCAGTGGTCAGCGCCCTGTTCGCCAACGACGGCACGGCGCTGATTCTCACGCCCATCGTGCTGGCGATGCTCACCGCCCTGGGCTTCCGGCCCAGGGCCACCCTGGCGTTCATCCTCGCCACAGGATTTATTGCTGATAGCGCCAGCCTGCCGCTGGTCATCAGCAACCTGGTCAACATCGTCAGCGCCGACTATTTCGACCTGGACTTCGGAGCCTACGCCGCCATCATGGTGCCTGTGGATCTGGCCGCCATCCTGGCCAGTTTGGGAGCGCTGTATCTGATGTTTCGCCGACAGTTGCCCCCCCGGTACAATCCACAAGTCCTGGAGGTGCCGGGCAGCGCCATCCGGGACCAGCGGGTGTTTCAGGTGGGCTGGGGGGTACTGGGACTGTTGCTGGTGGGCTACTTCACCGCTGAGTCCCTGGGGATTCCCGTGAGTGCAGTGGCCACCTCCGGCGCGGCGCTGCTGTGGGGGGTGGCCGCTCGTGGGCGGGTGATCGACACCCGCCGCGTCCTGAAAGGTGCGCCGTGGCAGATCGTGATGTTCTCGCTGGGCATGTATCTGGTGGTTTACGGCCTGAGGAATGCGGGCCTGACCGACGTCCTGGCCGGTTGGCTTGACGGCCTCGCCGCGCAGGGCCTGTGGGCCGCCACCTTCGGCACGGGGTTGCTGATGGCCGCTGTTTCCAGCGCAATGAACAACATGCCCAGCGTCCTGATCGGCGCGCTGGCCATTGACGCCAGTCAGGCGACGGGAACCGTGAAGCAGGGCATGATCTACGCGAACGTCATCGGCAATGACCTGGGGCCGAAAATCACGCCCATCGGCAGCCTCGCCACGCTGCTGTGGCTGCATGTGCTGGCAGGCAAGGGCATCCGCATCGGGTGGGGTCAGTATTTCAGGGTGGGCATCGTCCTGACCGTGCCGGTGCTGCTCGTGACGCTCGGCGCCCTGGCGCTGAGGTTGTCCTGGTGAGGGCCTGAGGGTCTGGCCCTTACTTAGTTGTTTTTGACAACGATATGTCCTCCGCCCACACTGTGACCATGGATGTTGTAGTTGGCAACAACCAGCGGGGTACGGCGGCCCAGGCGGCCGAAACGCTGCGGACCATCCCCCGGCTGTTCACCGAACTTCAGCAGCACAACCTCGCGTGCTGCGACGTGGGTTCCGCCACCCGGTGCAGCGTACCGACCACCCTGGCCCGCGAGGGAGACCAGACCCTGGCCGCCCTGACCCGCCACCTCAACCTGGACACAGTGAACCCACTGGGCGAAGGGGTTCAGGGGCGCCCGGCGCTGTCGGCCAGCAGCCTGACCATCCCGGCGTACCCGCGCTGCCGGGCGTGTTGCAACGGCGTGACGCCGCCGCGGTCCGCAATATTTCGGTCCGCGCCGTGGGCCAGCAGCTCGCGCACGATCTCAGTGTGGGTGGGGCCGCCGTCGCCCAGAATCACCGCTTCCAGCAGGGCGGTCCAGCCCAGATTGTTCACGTGGTTCACGTTGATGTTCGAGGTCCGCAGCAGTTCGCGGACGTACGGCAGGTGGCCTCGGTCAGCGGCAGGGATCAGGGCGGTGCCGCCGAAGCGGTTGGTCCGGGTCAGGTCTGGCCTGGCCTTCAGGATCTCGCGCAGCATCGCCACGCTGCCGGTCTCACCCGTGACCAGCAGGGCGTTGTTGCCCTCCGTGTCCTGGGGATCGGGGTCCGCGCCTGCCGCCACCAGCACCCGCGCCACAGCGACGTGGTCGCCCTTTGCGGCCCAGGTCAGGGCGGTGCGCCCGTTCCTGTCCGCGGCGACCGCAGACGCACCTGCCTTCAGCAGCACCTGGACCCTGTTCAGGTCACCGCCCTCGGCGGCCTGAAGAAGCTGCGCGTTTAACCTGTCATTCTGGTAGGCGGTGGTCATCCTGCCCCCCTTCGCGCTGCCGGTGAAGGCCCCCAGCCACGGCAAGAGGCCGCCCAGCAGGGCCAGGGCCAGCATCCATCCCCTGAGCGGCGTCATACCGCACAGCTTAACGTCCACCCTCCACCCCCGGTGGCCAACTGCCGGCGCCGCACGGACCGCCGTGCTGGGCGCGGGAGCACGCCGCGTCAATGACCGCAGTGCAGGTGCCCAGCCACCGGGGGTGGCTACAAGCCCAGGACGGCCCGGGCAATCAGGAAGTAGGTCACGCAGCGTCAATCCCTCCACCGCCATCGCGCGGACGAGGGTGGTGGTGATCTGGCTGCCGATGTTGCCGCCGGTGCCCAGCAGCGGGATGAAAAAAGCCAGGGCCAGCAGTCAGGACAGCCCTCAGTACCTTACGGGACGGCAGCCGTGTCAGCAGCCGGACCCACTCCGGCGAACTCAGGGGGCATGTGCGAGCACCGGCTTTCCGCCGCTCCCTGCAGTTCGCCGGAAACCGCGGGGTTCGTCTGCGGGGCCTTCCCCAGCGAGCCGACGGCCTAGCCTCCCCGCAGGGCAAAGATCAGCGCCACGGCCACCAGATAGGTCAGGGCGATGCCCGCCGTGTCCCACGCCACGACCAGCTGCTTTTTCAGAGCGTGATAGGTCAGGCCGATCAAGAGCAGGGCATTCATGATCAGAACGGCCAGCACCGACACCAGATGGCTGCTTCCCGTCACGCTTGAAAGCAGCGGCCCACTGGTTAAAAATACGTCGTCGACGGCCACGATCAGCATGTTGAACAGATTGCTGCCCAGAATGTTCCCGATGGCCAGGTCAAGTGCGCCCAGCCGGACGGCGGCCAGCGAGACGGCGACCTCGGGCAGCGAGGTCGTGATGGCAATCAGCAGATTGCCGACCAGCGCCTGACCCAGTCCGGTGTCGCGGGCAAGCTGTTCCCCGATGCCGGGCAGCGTGACAGCAGCAGCAATCACCACGGCGGCGGCCAGGGCGTAACGCCGCACCGCGCTGGCCAGCGGCACATGGGCATACCGCAGTTCAGCGGCCAGCCGGCTGGCCTGCTGGGTCTGACGGCGACGTTCAAACAGGAAGATCAACCGCGCTGCCAGCAGATAGATTCCGAGTATCACCGGGGTCATTGCCCCAATCCAGCCGACAGACGGCAGGGGGGCCAGCAGCCCCAGACCCACCACACCCACCAGCAGCATGCCCAGCCCGATGGTGAGCGCGTGCCCCTGGTTGGCGCGCGCCGAGAGAGGAACCCGTCCGCCCAGCATGTCCAGCATAGACAGGATCAGCAGATTGAACATGGAGCTGCCCAGCACGTCCCCCAGCGCAAGGTCCGGTAGGTCCTGCACAGCGGCGCTGGCGCCGGTAAACAGTTCGGGCAGGCTGGTGGTGGCGGCCACCAGAATCAGGCCCGTCCAGGTCCGGCCCATTTTGGTCTTCTCAGCCAGAATGTCCCCGGTCCGCGCCAGCACCGTTCCGGCCGCCACGGTGATTCCCGCCACCAGCGCGAACGCCAGCCAGATCACTGCCGGGCTCCGCGTCGCCGAACCATCCATTTCTCCAGCTCAACGGCGCAGAACGCTGCCGTGGACAGCGCCAGCGCAAGTGCAAGGTCAGCCGCAGGCAGTGGACGCGTCTGAAATACAGTCTGCAGGGCCGGCAGGTAGATGACGGCCAGTTGCAGCAGCGTGGTCAGCGCGACTGCGCCGCCAAGCGCCGGGTTGGAGGCCAGGCCCTGCCGGAACAGGGATTCGCGGCCCGAGCGGACCGCCAGCACATGTCCCATCTGCGACAGGGTCAGGGTGGCAAACACCATGGTCTGCCAGGTGTCCAGCCCAGCCCGCCAGTACAGATACCCGACGCCCAGCGACACTGATCCGATCAGCAGGCCCACCCACAGGATATGACGGCCGACTCCAGCGCCAAAGAGACTGGCATCCGGCGGCGTCGGCCCGCGGAGCATGACGCCCGCCTCCGCCCGCTCGGCACCCAGCGCCAGCCCGGGGAGCCCGTCGGTCAGCAGGTTGATCCAGAGAATCTGCAGCGGCAACAGCGGAAGCGGCATGCCCATCAGGGGCCCCACCAGCAGCGGCCAGATCTCGGCGAGATTGCCAGCCAGGGCAAACTTCACGAACTTGCGGATGTTGTCAAAAATAACCCGGCCTTCCCGAACGGCCCGGACGATGGTCGAGAAGTTGTCGTCCAGCAGCACCATCGAGGCGGCCTCCTTGGCGACGTCGGTGCCGCCGATGCCCATCGCCACGCCAATGTCGGCCTGCTTCAGGGCGGGCGCGTCATTGACGCCGTCTCCGGTCATGGCGACCAGTTCGCCGCGTCCCTGGAGTGCCCGGACGATCCGGGTCTTGTGGTGGGGCGCGACCCGGGCGTACACCGACACCGTGGCCACATGCTGGGCCAGCGCCTCTTTACTCAGGTCCTCAATCTCCGCGCCGGTCAGCACCTGGTCCCCAGGACTTCCACTTCCAACAATGCCCAGATCGCGGGCGATTTCCAGTGCGGTGAGTGGATGGTCACCCGTGATCATGACTGGGCGGATGCCTGCCGCCGTACAGGTCGCGATAGCCTCGCGCACATCAGGACGTGGGGGATCGAGCATCCCGAACAGACCCACGAAGATCAGGTCCTCCTCCAGGTCTGCCGGCACCGCCTCCAGAAGGCGACACGCCACACCCAGCACCCGCATCTGGCGTCCGGCCAGCCGGTTGTGCGCCGCGAGAATGCGTTCCCGCCAGGACGCCGTCAGGGGTTCAATTCCGTCTTCGGTCAGCACCTGCGTGCACACGGTCAGCAGGCTGTCGGCGGCCCCCTTGGTCAGGCTCAGATACGGGGCCGGGGGCAGCGGCCAGGTCTGGGGCCAGGCGCCGGCGGCCTGATGAAGGGTTGTCATGCGCCGCCGGCCCGGGTCAAAGGGGCGCTCATCCACACGGGGGAGCGCCGCGCGGAGGCCCCCCTGGAACAGACCAAACCGGGCCGCCGCGACCACCAGCGCGGCCTCGGTGGGTTCGCCCACGGCCTGAGGCCCCGTCGGTGGTACCGCTGCCAGTGGGCCCAGTTCGGCGTCGCTACACAGCGCCCCGGCAATCAGTAAGGGCAACGCGGCGGGAGGCAATCCCAGACGTTCAGCACCCGGCCCCCAGCCGGCACAAGCGTCTGGCTGCTTCTCCAGTTCCGTACCCAGTTCCGCACCGCCGTTTAACAGCGTATCTACATGCAGCCGGTGCCCCGCCACGTCCAGCGCACTGACGGTCATGCGGTTCTGGGTCAGGGTGCCGGTCTTGTCTGAACAGATGACCGTGACCGATCCCAATGTCTCTACCGCAGGCAGCTTGCGGATCAGGACCCGGCGCCGCAACATGCGCCGGGCCCCAAGGGCCAGCGTGATGGTGGCCATGGCCGGCAGACCCTCCGGCACCACAGCGACCGCCAGGGCCAGGGCCGTCAGCAGCAGGGTCTGCGGGTTCTCGCCGCGCAGCGAACCCAGGGCGTACACCACCGCAACCAGCGCCAGGGCCGCGAAGGTCAGGCTGCGGCCCAGCCGGGCCAACCGACGCTGCAGGGGCGTCGGCGGGCGAACGGCGGCCGCAAGTGCTCCCGCCAGGCGGCCCAGCTCACTCCGGACGCCGGTGCCCGTCACCACCATCACGCCTCGTCCCGCGCTCACGGCCGTGCCCAGGTAGACCATGTTCAGCCGCTCGGCGAGCGGCGTGGCGGACCCGAGAATGCCGGCGGCCTTGGCCACGGGCCACGACTCGCCGGTCAGGGCCGCCTCCTGTAGCTGCAGGCCCGCGCTCTCGATCACGCGGCCGTCGGCGGGCACCAGGTTCCCCGCTTCCAGCAGCGCCACGTCCCCGGACACCAGCGCACTCGCCGGAAGCTCCCGGGTCCGCCCACCCCGGCGCACCCGCACCACGGGTACGGCCAGTTGGCGCAGGGCCGCCACCGCCCGTTCGGCGCGGTATTCCTGCATGAAGCCTAGCCCGGCGTTGAGCACCACGATCACCAGAATGGCGATAACCTCGGCCCGCTCGCCCAGCGCCAGCGAGACGGCAGCGGCCGCCAGCAGCAGCAACACCAGGGTATCGGTGAACTGACCAGCCAGAATGCGCCAGGGCGACGTGACTTCGGGATCGGGCAGCGTATTGGGACCCTCTCGTTCCAGGCGCCCCGCAGCTACACTCTCATCCAGGCCAGTGCCTTTGGCGCTGCCGAGCCGCGCAAGGACGTCAGCAGCCGTCAGGGCGTGCCATGCGGTCACCTGAACGTCCCCGCTGTCACGGCGGGGGAGGCGGGCGTTCGGGCGGCTGCGCGGAGTTGGGGTGGGAGTGGACATCAATCCTCCAGGGATGGGGCCGGGGACGCTGCTGCGAAGTGTCAAACGAAACACTGGCCGGACACGGGTGGGGAACGAGTCTGGGCCAGTGGGCGCTGAACCCGGCCAGCGGACGGCGATCACGGCTCAGCAGTCCACCGATACCGGCCAGCAGGTGCAGATGAACCCTGATCCAACCCCCCGGGTCATGCCTCTGGACGCCGGCCTTCGCGGCCGCCCGGCTGCGGGTCAACGTGGGACCGCCCCTGGGAACCCGATTGAGCGCACCTGCCTTACAGCCAAAAACCATGGTCACCGTTGACCTCCCAAGGCTGAGTCCCGGCGCCTGTCGCGGTCGTGGCCGTCGCGCGGTTATGGTCCTGCCGACGCCTGAGCTTCAGGGTCCCGTCCGCGCATTACCGTTGCGTTACCAGACAGGCCCAGATGCGGTCTTCTGCCCTCCGTAAGTGGCCAGAGTCGTTGACGTGTTACGAACCGCTTCGGACCCTGCCGGGAGCCTCGGCAGGGCGCTGCCCGTCAAGGCCAGGTGGGCCGCCAGACGCACCGGCAATCTGCATGGCCCAGGCGGCGGTGCCTGACCTGAGGCCCGGCTTTCCACGCTGGTAACGCAACGGTAATGCCGCATCCTTACCGTGAATCCCATGCCCGGGCCGTTCAACCGGGTCTGGGAGGGGCAGGTGACCACGCATCAACTCAACCTTGCTGGAAGGCCCACGCCAGCGACAATCAGCGGACGAAGAGGGTCAGGACACCGGTGGAGCGAAGCAGTCCTAGCATGGCCAAGGCTGCCGAGTCAGCGTCAACTCCGTGCATTCAGGCTTTATCGACACGCCGATGGTTCGGGACTACGCCACACAGTCTGGCCACCACGACGGGCTCCTCGCCGGACTTGTTGCCCTGCATCCGGCAGGCCGACTGGGGCGCGCCGAGGAGGTGGCGGCGGTTGTTGCCTTTCTGGCCTCCAACGAGGCGTCGTTCATGACAGATTCGGAAGTGGTGGTTGACGGCGGGTACACGGCGCAGTGACAGGTTCCCGGGGACGGGAAGGGGAGGACGCGGTGTTCAATCAGGTGCTGATCGGTATCGATTTCTCGGTGTGCAGCAGGCAGGCGCTGCACACGGCACGCCAACACTTTCCAGAGGCCCGGCGGCGCCTGATGTACGTTGCGGCCGCTGGTCCCACGGCGCCCACAGCGCTGGACCTCCTGACCGTGGACAACAGCGAACCCAGCGACACCGAGCGGGGGCGCGTGCGCCTGGAAGTCCTGTGTGAAGCCGGCGAAACCTCATGTTGCGTGGCTGGCCACCCTGCAACCGCGCTGCTCGACGAGGCGCGGCGCTGGGGCGCTGACCTGATCGTGCTGGGCACCCATGGACGCCGCGGGCTGAGCCACCTGTTCTTTGGTTCGGTGGCGCAAGGGGTGGTGCGCGCCGCGCCGATGCCGGTGCTAACCGTCCGCGCAGTGGAAGAGACACGCTAGGACCCCGCTGGCCCGGGACCACCTCCCGCACCTGCGGTAAGGAAGATCACGCAACGCTCTGCCGGGTCAACGGCATGGGGTCCGGGAAGTGGGGGCCAACCGGCCCCGCCTGCCCTCGGCGCGCCGCAGCTGGGCTCGACCGTCACCCGGCACTTTGCGCCCTGGACCCCCGGCCGTCACTGGCCGGACCGAACATCCTGATTGATCAGCGTTTGCAGTTCCCCGGGACACTGCCCGTCCGGGGTCAGGGGGCAGGTGCGGGCCAGGGGCAGATGCCCAAGGGGGCCGTCATCACGTTGACAGATGGCCTCGCCCGCCCTGACGCGTACGGCCAGCGCCTGCGTGTCCACCATGGGGGTGTCGTCCACCTCATCATGCAAGAACTTCAGGAAGCGGCGGTAGTGATCAATGGCGGTGTACTTGCTCTCCACGACCGACAGGCAGGCCATCAGGCGCTGGTGATACTGCTCACCCACGTAGGGATCGGCGCGCAGCGCGTTCACCAGCGAATGCACCGAATGTGCGCAGGCTCCACCCTGACAATGCAACAGGCTGAGTTCCAGGTTGGCCTGGACATAGGCCGACTTGTGTTCGTCCCGTGCGCGCACGGCCCATTCGGCCTCTTCCTCAGCCAGAAAGTCGCCCGCATACGCCCCGATGGCCTTCCCAAGGGCCTGAATCCGGTTGGAGGCCCCACCCTGTTGCTCCGCCTCGTTCAAAGCCGCGTACAGGCCGTAGACATCCGACGAGCGCCATACCCCAGGGGCCAGTTGATAGCGCCCATTGCGTTCATAGACGGTGCCAGGAAGCCCCAGGGCGCCGCGCAGGCGGTGAAGGGTCACCCGCAGGCGGTTGCAGGTGGATGCCGTGACATCCTGACCCCACAGGTCATTCAACGTCTGGGCGCGGGTGCGGCCCTCGGGAAAGGCCAGCAGGTACAGCAGCAGTTCGCGTGCGCTCTGGGCGCTCCACTTCACCTCCTGACCGTTCACAAGCACCTGCGTCTGGCCGAAGGTCTTGATGTGTAAGTCGGGCATGGCAGACCTCGGGTCTTTCCGGTGGAGATTCAGGGCTGTCCCGCATCAACCCACCACGTTCAAGCCGGTGATCAGGCCCAGCGTTCTCTCAGACGCGCGTGGACCACGAAATGTGATACCCGGTTCAAGGATCAGCATAGCTGAAAACCCCCGGCACCGGGTGAAGCACGCTGAAGAGGCTGATCGGTGACCCGGCTGTGCCGCCGTCAAGGAACACTCAAGTTCCTGGCCAGTCCGGTGTGATCCCGGCGACTTGAAGCAAAGGGGAGAGCCACGTGTTCAGACATATCCTGGTTCCCGTCGATTTCGGTCCGTGCAGCCTGCGCGCTGTAGACCTGGCCTGCACGCTGGTCAGGCTGTCGGGCGGCCGGGTCACCCTGCTGCATGTCCTGGACGCTGATCAGAGCCCGGACGGGCCAGCCCGGCGACTGAATGGGCTGGCCCGCTGCAGCCGGCAACCCCCAGGCTGTCTGGTGGTGCCGGCACCCAACGGTGTGGTCACCGCCATCCTGACGGCGGCTGAGCACCTGCACGCTGACCTGCTGATGCTGGGGGCACATGGCCACCCTGACCCGGAGCGACGCGCCCTGGGCCGCGTGACCTGTGGTGTCCTGCTGGGTACGCGTGTGCCTGTGCAGGTGGCCCCGCAGGGGTTGGGCCCTGCTCCCCACCCCCTGCAGCGCTGGCGCGATGTCGGCCGTTCCTGAAACCACCCTTCTCCATCCAGACTGCTGTGGCCCCCAACAGGCCATCAGCGGGTCCCTGTCGGGTGGGCGCGCAGCAATGCGCGTGCAAGGGGACGGCGCTTGACAGGCCAGTCCCCGCTCGTTGGGTATTCCGCAGGCGCAGCGTTCCTGAATGGTCCCTCCGGAAGGACGCAGGCCGGTTGCCGGGCAGCCTCTTCAGAATGGGTCAGGTGGAGGGCGAGGAGCTGAATTTTACCCACAGCCGCAACGACCCGGCCCGCCGCACCTCAGTTCAGCATGATTGATCTCGATTCCGGCGTCGGGAGATGTCCCGGATGGTGGGTGCAGGAGAACTGGAGAGCAGAACGCCTGCTCCGGCGCTGGCTTAGACGCGCAGCCGGGACGTTCGGCAGGTTCATGCCGTTGCCTGTTACCTTCGCCTGACACGCCCCGCTCTACGCTGGCCGACACAGGAGATCCATATGCAGAACCGCAGCACACCCATTCAGCGCTGGAATCAGCTCAGCGCCGCCCAGAAAACCGCCACCATCGCCGCAGGGACCGTTCAGGCCGGGCTGTTTGCCGCCGCGTGGCTGGACCTGAACCGCAGGCAGCCGGACCAGCTCAACGGCAGCCGGGCAGGCTGGCGCGCCGGCCTGTTCCTGAACACCCTCGGTCCCCTGGCCTACTTTGCCGCAGGCCGCAAGAAGAGCGCTTGGTCCGAGGCCGACATCCCTGACCAGGGCGGCAAGGTGGCCATCGTGACTGGCGCCAACAGCGGCCTGGGCTACGAAACGGCCCGCGCCCTGGCCCAGCACGGCGCCACCGTGATCATGGCCTGCCGCAATGCGCAGAAGGCCGAGGCCGCCGCCATTCGCATCCTGGCCACAGACCCTTCCGGTAGGGTGGAGATCATGCCGCTGGATCTGGGCGATCTGGATTCGGTGCGGGCGTTTGCCGAGGATTTCAGGCGCAGATACGACACGCTCGATCTGCTGGTCAACAACGCCGGCATCATGGTGCCCCCCCGGGGGGAGACCGCGCAGGGCTTTGAGACCCAGTTCGGCGTCAACCACCTGGGCCACTTCGCGCTGACGGCGCAGCTCATGGGGCTGCTGAACGCCACGCCCGGGGCAAGGGTGGTGACCCTGAGCAGCATCGCGCACCGCTTTGGACAGATCGAGTTCGACGACCTGAACTGGAAGACCCGCGAGTACCGCCCCATGCCCGCCTACGGCCAGAGCAAGCTCGCCAACCTGCTGTTCACCTACGAGCTGCAGCGCCGGTTGCAGGCGGCAGGAAAAACGACGATTGCGGTGGCTGCCCATCCCGGCTACGCCGCCACCGGCCTTCAGGGCGAGGGCGGCAACGACGGCCTGATGGGACTGTTTGCCCAGACGCAGGAGATGGGCGCGCTGCCCGGCATCTACGCGGCAACGGCGCCGGAGGTGGAGGGCGGCCAGTATTTCGGGCCGTCCGGACTGGCCGAGATTGCGGGTCACCCGCAGCGCGTGGCCTCCAATCGGCACTCTCAGGACGTTCAGACGGCCCGGCAGCTGTGGGAGGTCTCGGAGCGGCTGACCGGCGTGGCATTTCCCGTCTGAGAACCCAGTGTTGATCGGCGGGGCGGCCAGCGCTTCACTCCGGTGATGGAGTGCCCACAGCTCTAGAGGCTGGAGGACAGGCCATCCAAAATTGCGGGAGGGAATCTGCTGGGTTCAGAATCGGGTGTGACGCGACGTG
>NZ_BMOL01000019.1:0-32791 GCF_014647055.1 Deinococcus aerolatus
TGGTTTTGGATGGGGCGGGGTGGCATACCACCCCGCTGCTGACCTGTCCTGAGGGCCTCCATCTGGTTTTCCTGCCCCCATACTCCCCAGAGTTACAACCGGCCGAACGCTTGTGGTCGCTCACCGATATGCCCCTGAAAAACCGACATTTCCCCACCCTGGACGCCCTGACTGAGCGGCTCGCGGCCCAGTGTCGGTGGCTGGAAGGTCAGTGTGAACGGGTGCGCTCCCTGACCCTCTTCCATTGGTGGCCTCGTGTAACAAATTAACCGGGATTCGTATGAGTGGCGCTGTCCCAAAGGAGTCCTGGAGCTGACAAACAGGCAAGGCGCCCGAGAGTTCATTCTCTTGGGCGCCCTGCTTTTGTCCAGCCTGACACGGTCAGCCCCCTCATTTCAGCGAGATGTGGACCTCGTTGCCTTCGCTGTCCTCGGCGCTGATCAGCTCACCGGGGGGCGGGTCGGATTCGAGCAGCAGTTGCAGGGTCTCCAGGCTGAAACCGGCACTTTCCAGCGCGCGGATGCCGTGCGGCGGAATCAGCTTGTGCAGGTGCGGCGCGAGGCTGACCGGCAGATTGGCGCTGTACTCGTCGCCTGCCGAGGACTCGACCTGAATGCGCAGGATGCGGGCCGAGGGGTGCCGGGGGGTGCTGCCGCCAGCAGCCGGAGAACCGCTGAAGCCATCGGTGAGGCGCTCCACCACCTCATCAATGCCGCCAGTCACACGGTCCATGAGGTCATCCAGGCCACGCACCCGGTGACCACCGATAATGACCTGGGGGCGGCGGGGCGGCTGCGGGGGAACGGGCGGACGGGGCGGGGCAGTCGGGATATCCCGCACGCCCCGCAGCAGCATCAGGTGTTCGGCCACCTGCTCAGTGTCCAGCTCCTCACGCTTGAGCAGCGAGTCGATCAGTTCGCGGTCACTGTCGGTCAGGGCCAGCTTCGCGCTCAGCGCGGCCAGCAACGGCCCGGCGTCTTCCAGATTCAGGCGGCCCGCGCGGACCAGCTCCAGGATGCGTTTCACTTTTTCTTTCATAGTGCCTCTTTTGTGGGGTGTCGTCTGGGGCAGGCGATCACGGCAGGTCCGCCTGTGCGGGGCGGTGCCCGGAAATGACCGGGTCCTGCGGCATCATCAGGACGGGCCGTCCACCCGACAGTTGCACCACCCGCCCCCCCACGTCCAGAGCCGTTTGCTGGGCCAGTTGCCGGGAATACCACTGCTCCGGCGTGACGCGCAGCGCGGCGCACAGGCGCTGCCAGAGCCTGGAGACCCGTCCTGCCCCCCGCGCGGCAACGGGCTGGTCCAGGCGGGACAGCGGGGAACGGGCCAACGGGGGGCGGGCCGAACGGGGGGAAGAGGTGAGACTCATCTTGAATCCTCCAGGGACGCGGGGTCAGGTAGGAGAAGGGCGGAAGCAGCGGACGGGTGGTGCGTGTGCTGGCGTTGCGGTGTGGGGCAGGCCGTTACTCGGTGAGCAACTTGACCTGTCCGGCGGCCACCCGGCACGACAGCGTGGCCTCGCCGCTGCCCAGTTGCCCGGCATGACGGGTGTTCATGAAGCTGCCGCTCTTGCTGGTGGCGAAGTCGGCCTTGAATGCGCCCACAGTCACGTCGGCGTCCACGCGCAGGCTGGTGCCGGGCAGCAGATGCAGGGTGGCGTTGCCGGCGTTGACCTCCACGCGGTGATCGCCGCCCGCCAGCACCCCGGCCCACCTGAGGTTGCCGCCGTTGACGCTGGCGTTCAGGCTGTGTGCACCGGTCAGCGTGAGGTTACCGCCGTTGACGCTCAGGTGCGTGGGGCCGCCCATCTCGGCGGCGGTCAGGTTGCCGCCGTTGACCTCGGCGTTCAGACTCGCGGCACGGCCCATACGGATGTTGCCGCCGTTGATCTCGGCGTGCATCTCGCCGCTCAGATCGGGCAGGGTCAGGTTGCCGCCCTCCACGGCGGCACGCACATGCCGGGGCACAAACGGCAGCGTGAGGATGGCCTTGAGGTTGCCCCAGTGGCCCCCAAAATGGTCCGCACGCTGCACCTGCCAGCCTTTCGGCGTGCCGCTCAGGCGCAACACTCCGTCCTCGCTGGCGCTCAGGTGCGGTGCGCCCAGCGAGCCGTCATGCAGAACGGTCAGGGTGTAGCCGCTGACCTTGAGGACGAGGTCCGGGGGAATGTCGCTGTCTTGGTAGGCGTCTGCCTCCGCGGGCATCTGCGCCTCGGGGGCGTCGGCGGACATGCCTTCCAACAGGCCGGCGGCCTCCTCGGCGGTGAGTTTGCCCTCGGCCACCAGACGCTGCACCTGCGAACGGAAATCCTCGGCGGGCTGTTGCTGTTCATTCATATCCGTCTCCTTGAGAGAATAGAAACATAGAACTGCTAGAATGTCAATACGGATTTCATGATCTGGATTTCAGGGAGCAAATTCTTGTCGTCTGAGACGCAAAATCAATCGTTTCCAAGATGCCACTCAATGGGATCTGCTAAATCCAATCTTCTATTCAGAGTTTCCCAGTCCGGCAACCTCGCGGGCAGGGAGGCGCCCGCCTCGCACCGCTCCCTCCTCTCCCCTATCCTTGGGGTCATGACGTTGCCCGAACTCACCCCCGCCCAGCGCACCGATGTGGAACTGCTGGCGCGTGGCAAAGCGGAAAAGAGCCGCACCCTGCGCGAACTGAACCTGCCTGAAACGCCGGAATCGGCCCACACCCTGCTGCTGCGCCTGGGCGTCTGGAGCGAGGCCAGAACGCCGTACGCCGACCGCCTGGGCGCGTCGCTAACGCACCTGACCCTGGACGTGCCGGACTTTGCTCCGGAAGACCGGCTGGACCTGACCCATCTGGCGGCCTACGCCATTGACGACGAGGGCAACCGTGACCCGGACGACGCGATAGGCATTGAGCCGCTACCAGGCGGGTTGACGCGCCTGTGGGTGCATGTCTCGGACGTGGCCGCGCTGGTGCCTCCCGACAGCCCGCTGGACATGGAAGCCCGCGCACGCGGCGCCACGCTGTACCTGCCGGACCAGACCATTGGCATGTTGCCCGACGCCCTGGTCGAGAAGACCGGCCTGGGCCTGCACGAGACCATGCCCGCGCTGTCGATCTCGCTGGATCTGGACGCCGACGGCAACGCCGACGCCGTGGACGTGGCCCTGACCACCGTGCGGGTCACGCGCCTGACCTACCAGGACGCGCAGGCCAGGCTGGACGCGGGCGAGGAGCCCTTCGTGACCCTGACCAGGCTGGCCCGCGCCAGTCAGGAGCTACGCGAGTCCGAGGGAGCGCTGAGCATTGACCTGCCCGAAGTGAAGATCAAGGCCGACGAGCACGGCGCAACCGTAACCCCGCTGCCCAAGCCGGAGATACGATTCGTGGTGCAGGAGTGCATGACCCTGGCCGGCTGGGCCACCGCGATCTACGCCGATGACCACAGCATTCCGCTGCCGTTTGCCACCCAGGCCGATCCCAGCCGCGAGGTGCGCGGCGACGGTCTGGGCGTGCAGTGGGCGCGGCGCAAGACGCTGGCCCGCACCCGCTTTCAGCCGTCGCCGGGACCGCATTCGGGCATGGGCCTGGACCTGTACGCCCAGGCCACCAGCCCCATGCGGCGCTACCTGGATCTGGTGGTGCATCAGCAATTGCGTGCCCATCTGGCAGGCCGCGAACCGCTGGATGGGCGGGTGGTGGCCGCCCACATCGCCCAGGCCACGCTGAACGCCGACGCCACCCGGCAGGCCGAGCGCCTGAGCCGCAAGCACCACACCCTGCGCTACGCCGCCGCCCAGCCGGAACGCGAGTGGGAGGCGGTGGTGGTGGACCGCCGGGGACCGCAGGCCACCCTGCTGATTCCCGACCTGGCCTACGATCTGCCCCTGAGCACGCCCGCGCCGGTGGGCACGACGCTGCGCGTCCGGCTGGTGGACGTGAACCTGCCCGCCCTGAGCGCCCGCGCCCGCACGGTCTAGCGGTCTGGCCCGGTGGCATTCCCGGTTCGCTTGTGCTGAACAAGTGCATACGGGTGCCCCACCATGCTCCCGTTAAGTACGGTCCTCCAGCGGAGTGGGGGCCTGTCTGTACTCGGTTCAGTACACCTGAGACAGAAAGCCGCGCGAGATATTTAGCCCACAGCCGAAAAACAACGTTGAACACGCACATTTCGTAAACCCAAATCCGCTTCATCTTTCATTCATTCACCCCCCGGTCTGCCTAAACTGCCAGACATGACCGCCGTGAGCCGGGTATTGAACGACATCGTGTCCCTGCGAATGAGCCACTGCCGCGCCGAACAGGCCGCCGGGGCCGCCCAGTACCATCTGGCGGTGCAGCACTACCGCGCGTGTCTGGAGGCCGCCGAGTGCCGCGAGGACTGCCAGGCGGTGCAGTTCTTCGCTCTGAAGCTGTCCGGGTGCTATGAGCAGATGGGCCTGCGCGACAAGGCGGTGCAGTTTCGCGCCCTGGCCAACGTCGAAGAGGATCTACCGGGTCTGCTGGGCTAGGGGGCAACCCAGGGCCACCGCGCTGCGTACTGGAGACATGCTCAAGGCCCCGCAGCTGACCCGAACCCTGCTGACACTGGCACTCGCATCCGTGCCCGCTGCCTCCGCCGCTTCGCTCATGCTGGGGGCCGGGCAGAGCACTACGCTGAACAGCACGAAGGTTACACTGCTGCGCGTCACCGACAGCCGCTGCCCGCTGAAGGCCATCTGCGTCATGGCGGGCCACGTGAAGGCCAGCCTGTTTATCGTTAAGGCGACCTCCGCACGGCTGTACACGGTCTATCTACCCGGTGTGCCCGTCCAGACGACGGTGGGCAGGATGATCCTGAAGGCGGCCACACGGCGGGAGAGCGGCGCACCCCAGCGGCTGACCTTTGAGGTGGCGAAGTAGTCCAGCAGGGAACGGTGGACGCAGGCCTGTCCCTCCCCTAGTTCCTGCCCGCGCGCCCGCAGACCCGACTCGCTACAGTGGCCCCATGAAGTACGTGTCTACCCGTGGCCTGCGTGATCTGGGGGGCTTCTCGGATGTCCTGCTGATGGGCCTGGCCCCGGACGGCGGCCTCGCCATGCCCGAGCGTATTCCCACCCTCAGCGCGGATGAGCTGGAGCAGTGGCGCGGTCTGGATTACGCGGACCTGGCCTACGCGGTGATGCGCCCCTACATCGACGACATCCCCGAGGCGGACCTGCGCGCGATGCTGCGGGCCACCTACCACCCGGATGTGTTCCACAGCGCGGAGATTACCCCGCTGACGCGGCTGGGCAGCTCGGGGCTCTACCTGCTGGAACTGTCAAACGGCCCCTCGCTGGCTTTCAAGGACATCGCCATGCAGTTTCTGGGGCAGATGTTCGAGTACGTGCTGGAGCGGCGGGACGAGCATCTGAACATCCTGGGGGCCACCTCGGGCGACACCGGCTCGGCGGCGGAATACGCCATGCGCGGTAAGGCCCGCGTGAACGTGTTCATGCTCTCGCCGCACGGGCGCATGAGCGCGTTTCAGCAGGCGCAGATGTTCAGCCTCGATGAGCCGAACATCTTCAACGTCGCCGTGCAGGGCGTGTTCGACGACTGCCAGGATCTGGTCAAGGAGGTCAACGCCGACGCCGCCTTTAAGGCCAGATACACCATTGGGGCGGTGAACTCGATCAACTGGGCGCGGGTGCTGGCGCAGGCGGTGTACTACTTCAAGGCGTACTTCGCACTTGATCTTCCCGCCGGGCAGACGGTGGACTTCAGCGTGCCGTCCGGCAACTTCGGCAACGTGTTCGCCGGGTATCTGGCCAAACAGATGGGCCTGCCGGTGGGGCAACTGGTGGTGGCCAGCAACGAGAACGACGTTCTACATGAGTTCTTCTCCACCGGGGTATACCGGGTGCGGCGGGCGGCGCAGGTGGCACAGACCTCCAGCCCCAGCATGGACATCGGCAAGGCGTCCAACTTCGAGCGTTACCTGTATCTGGTGGCCGGAGCGGACGGCGTACAGACCCGGGCGTGGTGGGACGAGGTGGGAGGCTCGCGGCCCGTCGATCTGCGCGGCACGGCCCACTGGGCAGAGGTGCAGGCCAGCGGCCTCGTGGGCGGGCGCAGCAGCCACGCAGAGCGCCTGGACACCATTCGCCGCGCCGACGAACATTTCGGGCGCCTGATTGACCCGCACACCGCCGACGGTCTGCTGGTGGGCGAACAGTGCGCGCGGGCCGGGGTACCGATGGTCTGCCTGGAAACCGCCCTGCCCGCCAAGTTCGAGGCCACCGTGCAGGAGGCCGTGGGCCGCACCCCGCCACGCCCGGAGCGTTTTGAGGGCATCGAGCAGCAGCCGCGCCACTTCACCCTGATGGACAGCGACGCTGCCGCGTTGAAAGCCTTTGTGGCAGAGAAGCTGGGAAAGACGTTGCAAAGTACCCCCTGAACCTCGCACTACACTCGGGGGATGAAGCACTTCTCCGCCACCGATGCCACGCCGCGCGCCCTGAACTTTGCCATGCCCCCCGAATGGGACCCACACGCCGCCACCTGGATGAGCTGGCCCGCCGACGACGAGCTGTGGTTCGGTCATCTGGGCGCCGTGCGTGCCGAGTTTGCCGAACTGGTGCGCACGATTGCCCGCTTCGAGCCGGTGCAGCTGCTGGTCCGGGACGCGGAGAGCCGTCAGGACGCGGGCGAACGGCTGGCCGGGGCCGACGTGACCTTCCACGACGTGCCGCTGAACGACGTGTGGATTCGGGACAACGGCCCGCTGTTCGTGACCCGTGAGTCCGGCGAGATTTCGTTCGTCAACTGGCGCTTCAACGCCTGGGGCGGCAAATTCGACTACGCCGAGGATGACCGCGTGCCGGAGGCGGTGGCGCGCATCCTGGGGGCCGCCCACTGGGACGTGCCGGTGGTGCTGGAAGGCGGCGCGCTGGAACTCGGCGGCGCGGGCGTGGCGCTGACCACCCGCTCGTGCCTGCTGACAGACACCCGCAATCTGGGCCTGGACGCGGGCAAGTACGCCGACTGGCTGCGCGAGTACCTGGGGGTCACCAAACTGCTGTGGCTGGGCGCGGGCCTGGAGAATGACCACACCGACGGCCATATCGACACCATCACGCGCTTTTCCGACGAGCGCACGATTGTGACCAGCGTGGAGGCGGACCGGGCAGACCCGAATCACGCGGTCATGTCGGCCAATCTGGAGGCGCTGCGGGAGATGACGGGTGCCGACGGCCAGCCTTTCCGTATCGTGGAACTGCCCCTGCCCGCCGGGTATCTGGAGGGCGCAGAGGGAAGATTGCCTCCCACCTACGCCAATTTCTATATCGGCAACGGCTTCGTGGTGGTGCCGCAGTACGGCGACGCCAACGACGCCCGCGCGCTGGAGATTCTGACCCCACTGTTTCCGGGCCGCGAGGTCATTGGCCTGAGCAGCCGCGCCATCATCGAGGGCGGTGGCTCGTTCCACTGCGTGACGCAGCAGCAGCCGGTGGGGGCGGTGTGGACCGGGCAGGCCTAGACCTCGGCGGCGGCTACCGCGCTCGGCCCATCGCGCTGGACACCTACCGCGCCGCCTGCGCCCGGCTGGAGGGTCAGATTTTCGGCGGCGGTTCGCTGTATGCCTTCGACCCCAACGCCAGACCTGCGCCTCCACTGGGCGAAACCTTCGCCTGGGGTCTTTACGCGGGCGAGGATCTGATCGGCTGGAGCTTCGCGCACCAGAAGGATGAGCGCACGGTCAGCATGGCCGACACCGGAATCCTGCCTGAACACCAGGGCCGCGGGCTGTACACCCGCCTGCTACCGCATCTGCTGGACACTTTCCGAAACGCGGGCTACACGCTGGTCCAGAGCCACCACCGCGCCACGAACAATGCCGTGATCATTCCTAAACTGCGCGCCGGCTTCTTTATCCAGGGCCTCAATCTGTACGAGGGCGGCCTGAACGTGGCCCTGACCCTCAGTCTGGACGACACCTACCGGGAGGCCATGCACGTCCGCAGCGGCTTCCGAGCGGCGCGGGACGAGGTTGCGCGGCGGCTGGGATTGCCCTCCGCCTCGTCAGAGAAGACGGTTCCTTCCACCGCCGTCCGGCTGCCTGGAGGTCAGGGTGAGGATACCGATCTGGGCGGTGGTTACGTTCTGCGCCCCGTTTCCTACGGGGTGTATTACGACATCTACACCCAGCTGGAAAATGCTGTGTACGGCAGCGTGTCCCTGGACTGGCCGACGCCTGCTCGGCTGGAGCCACCCGAATACCCCCGCTACGCCTGGCTGCTCGGTCACGGCGGGCAGGTGGTGGGCTGGCAGTATTCCCGCCAGTGGAACGCCCGCACGGCCTACATGGTCAACACCGGGCTGCTGCCCGCGCACCGGGGCCAGGGACTGTACACCCGTGTGCTGCCGCCCGTGCTGGCCGCGCTGAGGGCCAGGGGCTACGATCTGGTCCGCAGCCACCACCACGTCACCAACAACGCCGTGCTGGTCCCCAAACTGCGCGCAGGCTTTCGCGTGCAGGGGGTGCAGGTGGACGATCACGGCGTCATGGCAGTGCTGATGCTGGGCTTCGGCGGGCTGTACCGGGACTACATGGACGTCCGCAGCGGCCTGAAACGTCCAGCAGGCGAGGTGGCGCAGGCACTGGGACTGGAGGGGCCGTAAAAAAGTCCTCGGCGCAGACGGCAGAGGACAAACGCGGGCGGGGACTTACGCTGTCTGCTGCGCCAGCTGCTTTTGCGCGGCCTTCGGGGCCGGACGGTTCTTCGCCCGCTTGACCGTGGCAATGCCCGCGCCGGAGTGCAGGATCTCGCCGTACAGGTGCCACCACTGGCGGGCCGTTCCCAGCTCGCGGGTCAGGTTCTCGAAGCGGTAGTACGCCGCCTCACCGCCGGGCAGGACAAAGGTGGGCGCGCCGAAGACCCCGATCTCGGCGGCCTCGGCCAGATCGGCGCGCAGAATGGCACGCAGGCCGTCGTCGTCGGCGCGGTCATCCGCGAATTGCTGCAGATCCAGCCTGGCGGCCCCCGCCGCCGCCATCACCGCGTCCTCGTCCAGTGGCTTTTTCTCTTCGTGAACCGCGCGGAACAGCGCCAGGGTAAAGTCCCAGCCCTGCTCCTCGCCCTGCCGCGCCGCCGCCTGTGCCGCCAGAAAGGCCAGCAGGCTGGATTTCTGGAAGCGCTCACCCGCGTCGCCCGGCTGATCGGTCAGCCACCACACCGGGGCAGGCTGGCCCGCGTTGTCGGGGTGGTTGCCCTGTACCAGCGAGAAATGCCGGAGCCTGAACGTCTGTTCGCCCGCCTGCCGCAGCACCTGCGCCAGTTCCACCCCGCGCCATGCGTAGGGACACACGAAATCGAGGAACACGTCATTGGATGGGATCATGGCGGGACGCTAGCACGCGTGCTGGGGCCGGGACTGTCTGCCTTCCGACGGCGTCTGCCCCATGCATAACAGCGCACCAACCTCCATCCTGGCCGCCCCGGCTCAGGAATGGGTCCAGTTGTCGGGATCGTCGGCATCGCCGGGAGAGAGGCCCAGCACGTCGCCCTCGGTGGAGCATCCCAGCCCCAGCACGGTGCGGTTGGCGTAGGCGAAATAGGCCGTGACCTGATTGATTTCCAGGATCTCGCCGTCGGTAAATCCGGCCGCTCGCAGGGCCTCCACATCCGCCGCGGCCACGGCAGAGGGGGTGAGGGTCAGCTTCTCGGCGTAGCGCAGGGCCTGCCTCTGGGCATCGGTCAGCGGGGCAGCGTCGGGGTCACGCGCCTCGATGGCCCGGCGAATCGCGTTCGCCCGCGCGTCATCATTCAGCAGTCGCCTCAGCCCGGCGAAGTGGTGCTCGACGCAGTAGCCGCAGGCGTTTAGGGCACTGACCCATACCCCCAGCGTTTCCAGCAGCCATGTGGGCAGCGTGTTGCCGCTGTGATGCAGCGCGGCCTTATACAGCGCCATGTGCCCCTCCATGCTGTGGGGCCGCAACGAGTGCATCGCCATGATGTTGTCCACGTTGTCACCCGGCCCCTTCACGCGGTCATACAGGGTTTTCAGGCGGCCGGCGGCCTCCGCATAGGGAACGGTTTCAATCCAGGGCACGGGTCAGTCTAGGGCCACCGTGTGGAATGCGCTGGACCCTGAGGCTTAAGCTGGACCCACCATGAACCCCGACGAACGCACCGCGCAGAATGTCCGGCTGTTCGACACCCTCTCGGCCCATTACGACCGCATGGGCTTCCTGTCCTTGACGGCGCTGTATCTGGCCGAACGGTTCGGGCCGCAGCGGGACGAGACGCTGCTGGACGTCATGTGCGGCACCGGCACGCTGGCCCTGGCGCTGGCGGAGGCCGTGGGGCCAGGGGGCCGGGTGGTGGGCGCGGACCTGTCGCCGGGCATGCTGGCGGCGGCACGGAACAAGGCGGCGGGGCAGCCTCACCTCTCCTTCGTGGAGGCCGACGCGACGGCGCTGCCCTTGGTGGACGCGGCCTTCGACGGCGTGGCCTGCGCCTCGGGGCTGTTCTTCGTGCCCGACATGGACGCCGCCCTGCGCGAGTGGCGGCGGGTGCTGCGTCCTGGCGGACGGGTGGCGTTCAGCTCGTTTGGCAAGGGCATGATGGGCGACCTGCCGGGGCGCTGGCGCATGGCTCTGGAAGGTGTGGGCTTCCATCCGGGCTTTCCACCGCTGGGCCGCCTGCCCTCTCCGGACGCGGCGGCAGACCTGCTGCGGGAGGCAGGGTTCCAGGAGGTCACAGTGGACCTTCAGGAGCTGCCCTACCGCCTGCCCACCCCACAGCACCGCTGGGACGACATCGAGGCGGGCATGGAGGGTGCGCCGCTGGCCTCATTACCGCCGAAAGTTCGCCAACAGCTTCAGAACGAACACATGGCCGAGCTGGAGGCGCTGTTCGCCGGGCAGGCGCTGACGGTGCCCATTCCCGTCCTGGTGGCGGCAGGCGTGCGGGCGGGGTAAACACGCTCAGGCGGGGTCAGAGGCCGCCAGGACTTACCCTGCCGTGCCCTCGTCCGGCGGCGTGCCGTCCACGAACACCGTGTTCTGATCGGTGTAGTGGACCTGCCCGGCGGGCGCACCCCTCGGCTTCCAGACGTACTTGATGCGGGTGTAGTCCACGCCCACGTTGCTGCTGCCGCGCGCCTTGCTGTGGGCAGCGGCCAGCCGGGCGGCGTACAGGATGTCCGGCTGCGCCAGTTCCTTGCCCCCGGTCCGCACGATGACGTGGCTGCCGGGATAGCCCTGCGCGTGGAACCAGTAGTCCAGGCTGCGCCCGACGCGGTGCGTCAGGGTGGCGTTTTCCTTGTTGTTGCGGCCCACCAGCACCTCGTGGCCGCCGGGGGTGCTGAAGCGCATGCCGTACTGGCTCTTTTCCGGGCGCTCGGATTGCAGGGTGACGGCCAGCGCGTCCAGCTGTTCCAGGGTGGCGCGTTCCAGATGCTCCACGCGGGCCTCGGCCTCGGCCAGTTCGGCACGCAGGGTGTCTTCACGCTCCAGCAGGCGTTCGTACACGTCCTCGCGGCGGCGGGCGCGGGTGTAGCGCTTCTCGGCGTTCTGCACGGCGCTCAGGCTGGGGTCCAGGGCCACCGGGCGCGGGCCGCTGCCGTCGAAGGCCGGCAACTCGGCGTGCGAACTGCCGGGGTCCACGGTGGAGGCGTAGGCCATCAGCAGGTCCGCCTCCTCCCGGTCTATGGCAGCGGCCTCCACGCCCGACTCGGCACGGGACACGTCAGCCAGCTGGTTACGGATTAAGGTCAGGCGCTTGTTCAGCGGCTCGGCCAGCGCCTTGCGCAACGCGGCGGCCTTCTCGCTGCGGGCGGCCTCGCGCGCGCCGTCCTGCATGAGGCCCTCGCTGACGGTGGGGTCCTTGACCAGGGAGCGCAGCGCTTCGAGCGTCTGCGGCCAGCCGTCGCCGGGCGCCTGCGTGAACGGTAGGCCCGCCCGCCGCGCCAGCTCCGCGCCCAGCAGCGGCCCCACCCCGTCCAGGCGCTCGCGCCAGCGGCCCACCGGCAGGTCGGCCAGGGAACGCGCCTCGGCCTCGTCCAGCGTGCGCGGGTCCAGCTTGTCGTAGGGCGGCGGCGGCGTGTACTGGCCCCCGCTGCGAATGGTGCGGAAGCGGTTGCGGCTGCCGGTGATCTCGCGGGCGGCCATGACGATGCGGCCCGCAAAGCCCTCGCCCTCCTCCAGCACCAGCAGGTTGGCGTTGCGGCCGGTGACCTCGAACAGCAACCTCGTGGGGGCCTGGGCCACGAATCCGGCCTCGCCGCCGAAGTGCAGGGCGACCACGCGGTCCAGTTTGAGCTGCTCTGCGCCCAGCAGTGGCCCGCGCACCCGCGCCGCCAGAAAGCGCTGGAAGGGGCTGCGGGGATCGCCGCGCAGCCGCTCGCGCGACAGGAACAGCACCGGCTGCGGCGGGCGGTAGGCCAGCACCAGATTCAGCCGCTCGCCGGGGCCGGGACCGTCCAGCAGCAGGGCGGCGGTGGTCTCGTCGGGAAAGGCCCAGCCCAGCGTGTGCAGCGGCAGGTGCGGGGTCAGCCCACCCAGCACCTTCGCCAGCATCAGTCCTTCCATGCGGCACCTCGGGAAAAATGGGAACAGGCGGTCATCCGGCCATGCTAGCGCCGGGGCCATGGGGGCGAATCAGCACCATGGCCCAGTCTCCCGGCCCGCCCCGGATGCCAGACTGCGGGGCCATGCCCAGCCTGCCCCCCACCTTCAACGACGGCTACGCCTACACTGAACGCGTCGGCCCACGCGGCGTGGGCGTGGGCGTGCTGGCGTATCTGGCGGGTCGCTACGGGCACTCCACGCCAGGGGAATGGCTGGCCCGGCTGGGGCGCGGCGAGGTCGTGCTGGACGGCGTGACAGCTCAGGGCACGGAAACTTTGAGGGCCGGTCAGACACTGGTCTGGCACCGTCCCCCCTGGCCCGAGGACGCGGTGCCGCTGCATTTTGCAGTGCTGCACGAGGACGCCGAGGTGCTGGCCGTGTCCAAGCCCTCGGGCCTGCCGACGGTTCCCGCAGGCGGCTTTCTGAACCATACCCTGCTGACGCTGGTGCGCCGGCAGTGGCCGCAGGCGTCGCCGCTGCACCGGCTGGGACGCGGCACGTCGGGTCTGGTGCTGTTCTCGCGGACGGCGCAGGCGGGAGCGGCGCTGTCGCGGGACTGGCGCGAGGGAAGAATTACAAAGACCTACCGCGCCCTCGCGCAGGGCGTGGCCCGGCAGGACAGCTACCAGATCACCACGCCCATCGGCCCGGTACCGCATCCGCAGCTGGGCGAGGTCCACGCGGCCAGCGCGGACGGCAAACCTTCCCGCTCCACGGCGCGGGTGCTGCAGCGGCGTTCAGACAGCACGCTGTTCGAGGTGGACATCCACACGGGCCGTCCCCATCAGATTCGGATTCATCTCGCTTCTATCGGGCATCCGCTGGTGGGCGATCCGCTGTACGGCGCAGGCGGGCTGCCGCTGGCCGAGTTGCCGGGGCTGCCGGGCGACGGCGGCTACCTGCTGCACGCGCACCGGCTGGGATTTGTTCACCCGGTGACCGGTCAGCAGATGACGCTGGAAGCCCCAGCGCCCGATGAACTGACTCTGGATGAAGAATGAAATTGTGCGCTAACGCTGCGTGTTCACCGTGTACGTGCCGTCCGCATTGCCTGTGAACGTCACTGTGCCGTTCTGATCGGTGCGGTAGATGCGGATGCCGTTTTGCTTGTACAGGTCCAGCGCCGTTTTCGTGGGGTGGCCGTAATTGTTCTCGCCCACACTGATCACCACGTTTTCCGGGCGCACCATCGCCAGCCACGCCGGGGTGTCGCCGTTGGCCGCCCCGTGGTGGATGCCCTTGTACGCCTGGAACGGCCCCCGGATCGCGGCGGTGTCCTGCGCCAGCCACGCCGCCGTTTCCTTCAGTTCGCTGTCGCCGGTCATCAGGGCGCGGAAGTCGCCAAATTGCAGGGCGATGCCCACGCTGTTGTCATTCTGCGCGTCGCCCACGCCCGGTGGCGGGCCGATCACCTGCACCTTCACGCTGCCCAGGTTGATCAGCTGGTTGCTGGCCTTCCTGAAGGTGGTCTTCTGGGCCTGTAGCGCATCCACCAACCGTTCCCAGGTCTTGGTGGTGCCGCCCAGCCCGTTGTTGATGAACAGCGTCGGCTTGGCCCTGGCCGCCGCCACCAGTCCCGCGATGTGGTCGGCGTCGGCGTGGGTGGCCACCATCACATCGATCTTGTCGATGCCGTAGGTTTTCATGTGGTCTTCCATGCGCGATATGCTGCGGCCCCCGTCGATCAACAGGGTCTTGCCCTCGGGACTGCGGACCAGCACCGCGTCACCCTGCCCTACGTCCAGAAAGCGCACGGTGACCTGCCCCTCGGGGGCCGCGCCGACCTCGGCCTTTTCCTTGCCCTTGCCGGTCATGCCGTTGCAGGCCGCCAGCGAGACGGTCAGCGCCAGCACGACCAGTCCCGCGATATCCGCCGCGCTGGGGCCGCGCCTGCGCCCGGAGCGGGCAGGCTTGCGGGCGGCCGACTGGCGGGACGCGGCCCCGCCAGTTCTGGGGCCAGCCTTCTTGCCGGCTGCCCGCTTTTCAGTGCTGCTTTTCTCAGACCCGCTTTTCCCGGTTGCTTTCTTCTCTGTCGCCTTCTTCCCCGGCGCTTTCTTTCTTGGAACCTTATCGCTCATACCGTGATCTCTCCGTCCTCTTCGTGCAACTCAGCTTCGGCGTTGTTCAGGGCGTCCAACTGGGCCTGCGCGGTGCCATGACGCTCCATGGTCTCGGCCACCAGAATGCGGACCGTCACGCCGTCCGGGCCATCCTGCACGTCCAGCAGGTCACCCTCGCGCAGGGCCTCGGGCAGCAGGCGCAGGGGCAGGTCAAACGTCGTGCCGTCTCCACGTTCCAGCCGGGCCAGCGGGCCTTGCGGGCTGTCCTCGATGCCGTCCACCGTCCAGCGTTCTCTGCCCTCGGCAGGCCGGGGGTCCGCGGGCTCCTGCGGATCCGTATCCAGTGGGAGGTCTGCTCTTTTCACGTTTACAGCGTAGCGCCCCCACCCCTCACAAACATGACTGGCAGGCAGTTCCTGCAGATGATCAGGCCTGTCTGGTTTGCCCCATCAACTTTCTTACTCCCCCTCGCTTCTGGGCGGGTGACGAAAGCTGGGGCTGGTCCCACTGAACTGTTATGTACAAGGCTACAGATACCGGGGGCCGCCGGGTCAACCCGCTCGCTCACCCGCCCGCACCGGGCCGCCCAGCACGTTCTGCGGCCGCGCGAGCGGGCAGCTCCAGCGCGGGTCGTAAAAGCACGATGGATGGTAGGCGAAATTGAAGTCCAGCCGCAGTTCGCCTGCAGCGGTGCTGCCCAGATCAGCGCTCTTGGCGGTGTCCAGCAGGTAGCGCCCCCCGCCGTAGCTTTGCTGCCCGCTGGTGGCGTCCCGGAACGGCAGGAACACGCCGCCGCCGTACACGTCGATCCAGTACACGTCCAGCGTTCCTACTGGCAGCGTGACCTGACCGAAGCGCACCAGCGGCATGTCCTGTCCGGTGGACGACGGCACAGTCAGGCGTTCCTGCGGTCCAGAGGTGTCCACCCGCGCGCTGAAGGCCAGCGCCGGATCATACGGCCAGCATGGCAATGCCGTGAAGGCGGTCCGCGCCGCCGCGTCCAGCGGGGATTGCGGGTGGTGTCCGAACAGGGCATTGCGGCCTGTCTGCCACAACTGGTGCGCCGCCTGCGGATCGCGTGGCAGCTCCTCCCGCACGCGGGCGTACAGAGCGCTGGCCTCGCGCCGCCAGCCGAGCAGATCAAGCCACGCCATGGATGCATCAGAGGACATGCCGACACCCTACGCGGTCTTCATGGCCCTCTTATCGGGCCAAAGGGACACTTTGAGGCGGACCCTGGGCGTATTCTCCCCTCATGAAGTGGCTCCGTGACCAGACCCTGGCTCCCATCGTGGACAAGGTAGAGGCAGGCCAGCGCCTGACTTTCGAGGACGGCCTGCGCCTGTTCCATACCCGTGACCTGAACGCGCTGATGCGGCTGGCAAACATTCGCAAGGAGCGCATGCACGGCGACAAGGTGTTCTTCGTCCACTCGATGCGGCTGGAATTCACCAACATCTGCTACGTGGGCTGCACCTTCTGCGCCTTCGCCGCCCACAAGACCGAGGAGCGCGCCTGGGACTACAGCCCCCAGGAAGTGGTGCAGCAGGTGCGCCGCCGCTACCTGCCCGGCATCACCGAACTGCACATGAGCAGTGGCCACCACCCCAACCACAAGTGGGAGTACTACCCCGCGATGGTCCGGCAACTGCGCGAGGCGTTTCCAGACCTGCAGGTCAAGGCGTTCACCGCTGCCGAGATCGAACACCTGTCCAAGATCAGCAAGAAGCCCACGCTGGACGTGCTGCGCGAGTTGAAAGACGCAGGCCTGAGCGCCATGCCGGGGGGCGGCGCGGAGATCTTCGCGGACCGCGTTCGAAAGCAGGTGGCGAAAAACAAGGTCAAGGCCGACAAGTGGCTGCAGATTCACCGCGAGGCCCACAGCCTGGGCATGCGCACCAACGCCACCATGCTGTACGGCCACATCGAGACGCTGGAGGAGCGGCTCGACCACATGGACCGCCTGCGCAATGTTCAGGACGAGACGGGCGGCTTCCACGCCTTCATCCCACTGGCCTTTCAGCCGCTGGGCAACACGCTGGCGCAGAACCTGGGCAAGACCGATTTCACCACCGGCCTGGATGACCTGCGCAATCTGGCGGTCGCGCGCATCTACCTGGACAATTTCCCGCACATCAAGGGCTACTGGGTCATGATCGGCTCAGAGCTGACGCAGGTGTCGCTCGACTGGGGCGTGTCGGACATCGACGGCACCATTCAGGAGGAGCACATCGCCCACGCGGCGGGGGCCACCAGTCCAATGGCGCTGTCCGAAGCGGGCATGATCCGAATGATCCAGCACGCCGGACGCACCCCGGTGCTGCGCGACGCCTACTACAACGAATTGCAGACCTTCCCGAAGACCGGGGCGGAGGCCGCCGATTGAGCAGGACGTTTCTCGTGTCAGCTGGGAGGCTGCAACGTGCTGCCGCTGAATGACACCTCCCAGGCGGACCTTGACGCGGTGCTGCTGCTCGATGACCGCTGGAACGCCGCGTACCACCACCGCAGCCCACAGGAGATGGCGGCGGTGCTGGCCGATGACTGGCTGGCCTTCTTCCCGGATGGTCAGGTGGTTTTCAAGTGGGACGCGCTGGAGGGGATGGCCCGCAATCCGTCGGCCACCCTCGTCTTCGAGCGCCACGCCTCCCGCGTGTTCGGCGACACGGCCATCACGCGCGGCACGCTGTACGCTGATGGAGAGCGTATCCAGAGCTTCCTGCGGGTGTACGCCCGGCGAACAGACGAATGGCACGCGGTGAGCGTGCAGGTGGTGCCTTGAGCTGGACAGGGGCCGCACGCCACAGCCTGGTCTGGGGGCGCGCATGACCTACCGTGCTGGCTGGATTCATTTCACCAACGTCGCTCCAATTCTCGATTCGCTGGAATTACCGCCGGACGTCACCGCCATGACCGGGGTGCCGACGCAGATGAATGCGGCGCTGCTCTCGGGCCAGGTGGACATCGCCAACATCAGCGCGGTGGAATTTATCCGCCACGCCGACAGTCTGGAAGCGTTGCCCGATTTCAGCGTCAGCGTGCTGGGGCCGGTGTACTCGGTCAACCTGTTCCACACCCGTCCGCTGGCGGAACTGGGCCGGATTGCCCTGACCGCGCAGTCGGCCATGAGCGTGGCGCTGCTGGAGGTGCTGCTGCGCGAGCGCGGCCTCTCCCCGGCGCTGGAACGCGCCGAGGGCGAGGCCGAGGAGCTGCTGGCCAGCGGCTACGACGGCGTGCTGCGCATCGGCGACAGCGCCCTGCGCGAGTGGTACCGCGTGGTGGGGCCGCTGACCCCGGAGCGCACCATGACCACGCTGCCAGACAGCGGGCGCGGCATCACCGTCACTGATCTGGCCGAGGCCTGGTTCCGACTGACCGGGCACCCCTTTACCTTCGCCGTGTGGGCCTACCGCAAGGACCGCCCGCCCCCGACGGCACTGGTGCAGGCCATGCGCGTGGCCCGGCGGCACGGCATCGGACACCTGGCAGACGTGGCGGGGCGGCACGCGGCCAGACTGGGGCTGCCCGAGCGGGTGGTGCAGCATTACCTGTGGAACTTCCGCTATCACCTGGAAGCGCCGGACCGACTGGGTCTGCAGGAATTTGCCGCCAAGTCCGTGCCGGACCACGCGCCGCTGTGCTTCGGGCAGAGGCCGGGGGAGTAGCGGAGGCACCTCATACGGATTCCGTCTGTTTCGTTAACAAACCGGGAGGACGCCGGTTTGCCAACTCCACTCCCGGAACCCGTTCTACTGGTTCTCGCTTCGCTCGGATTTTCATCGTTTTGTAAACGATTCAATCGGAGCCCGTATCACTTCGCAAGTCCTGTTCGCAAAGAGCGGTGAGCGTGGGAACTGACCCGCAGTGGGCTTCACAGGGGACAGCCACAGAACAAAAAAAAGGGAGCCGACGGGGGCTCCCTGGTGTGGTTCAAAGTGCGCGGGTCTTCTCCCGCTCCTCTGTTCGCGCGTCCGTTTTTATGGTTCCCGGAGGTGGACGCCGCCCTCAAGTGCGTGTGTACATCGTGGATTGCACTGCATAGCCATTCCAGGCCAGAAACGTAAATATAGACCGGCGGCGGAAGAATGTCAAGGGCAACGTCCTGGAACCAGGTGCAGGGGCAGGCGCTACACTGCCGCCTATGACGTATCAATCCATTCGCGTGACGCGCCAGGGCGAGGTGGCCACCCTGACCCTGAGCGCCAAGATGGGCAGCATGGGGCCGGACTTCTGGCGCGAGATGCCGCAGGCCCTGGCCGAACTGGGAGACGCCCGCGTGCTGATCGTGCGCGGGGAAAAGGTCTTCAGCGCCGGACTGGACGTGAAGACCAACGCGGGCCAGATCGGACCGGTGCTGGGCGACGTGGCCGGGTTCAGGGCGGTGGTGGACCAGATGCACGCCGCCACCGAGGGGCTGGCTGCGCTGCCCATTCCGGTGATCGCCGCCGTGCACGGCTGGTGCATCGGCGCGGGGCTGGAACTGATCAGCGGGGCGGACATCCGCCTGTGCAGCAGCGACGCCCGCTTCAGCCTGCCGGAAGTCAAGCTGGGCATCGCCGCCGATCTGGGCGGTCTGCAGCGCCTGCCGCACCTGATTGGACGCGGGCGCACCGCGCACCTGGCGCTGACGGGCGAGCCGATTGACGCCGAGACCGCCGAGATCTGGGGACTGGTCACCGAGGTGATGGACACCCCCGAAGAGCTGTTCACGCGGGCCGAGGAACTGGCCGCCCAGCTTGTGGCCCTGTCGCCGAAGGCGCTGGAGGGCACCAAACGCACCCTGACCGACGACCTGCCGCACGCCGAGAGCCTGAGCAACGCCGTGGACTGGAACGCGCGGCATATGACGCTGGAGGCTCTGCAGAACGGGCTGAAGAAGTAAGCCAGGGGAGATTCACCCCAGCCGATAGCGGCGGGGCCACAGCAAACCTGCCTGTGGCCCCGCCGCTGTCGGCGCTATGCTGCGGGGCGTGAAACACGTCGTCCGGCTCCTGCTGCTGTGGCTGCTGCTGACGGTGGGTACAGCACAGGCGGCGGCAGTGGGCGGTGCCCAGGCAGCCGCGCAGGCCGGACACACCGCCAGCCTGCACGTGACGTTTGGGTTGCGCGACCTGCTGGTCAGCCGCGACGCGCCCAACACCGTGCATCTGAGCACCCCCTGGGGACAGGCCAGCGCCGAGGTCAGCGGCGCGGCGCATCCCGACGCGACATTCAGCGGGTACTACCGCAGCGTCCGGCCCCTGCACCTGCGGGTGCGCGTGCCAGCGGGAACACGGCCCGGCCAGTATCCGGCCACGCTCCACGCCCGGCTGTTCACCTGCGATCAGAAACGCGGGCTGTGCATCCGGCGGGACGCGAACGTGGCGGTCAGCATTCAGGTGGTGGCCGCAGGTGTGACGGCAGAGGTCCGCCCGACGCACCTCACGGACGCAACCCTGGCTCCTCTGGGACGCTTCCGCTAGGAGCCGTGCTGGACGGGGGGGTGCTTTATGTCCTCCCGTCAACACGATTCGGAAGGCGAATCTTTTTATTCTCATACTACTCATAGTCTATTTTTCGATTATGAGCGCAACAAGCTGGACCACAGGAGGCTCCCTCATGACCCGCACCGCCCTCCCGCGCCTGAGCGACGACAACCTGATTCTGGACACCGACAGCTACAAGAGCAGCCACTTTCTGCAGTACCCCCCCGGCACCACGCGGCTGTTCTCGTACCTGGAATCGCGCGGTGGGCGCTATCCGGTCACGCGCTTTTTTGGGCTGCAATACATTCTGGACCGTTACCTGACGCGCCGGATTACCGCAGAGATGGTGGAGGAGGCCCGCAGCCTGATCGAACCGCACGGCGAACCTTTCCCCTACGACGGCTGGATGCGGGTGGTCGATGTCCACGGCGGCAGGCTCCCGCTGGAGGTGCGCGCCGTGCCCGAGGGCACCCTGGTGCCCATCCATAACGTGCTGATGAGCGTGACCAACACCGATCCCGAGTTACCGTGGCTGGTGGGCTGGTTCGAGACCATGCTGATGCGGGTGTGGTACCCCATTACGGTCTGCACGCAGAGCTGGCACATTCGCCAGATCATCGGCAAGGCGCTGGAGGAAACCTGCGACGATCCGGCAGCGGAATTACCCTTCAAGTTGCACGACTTCGGCAGCCGGGGCGTGAGCAGCCGCGAGAGCGCGGGCCTGGGGGCGCTGGCGCATCTGGTCAACTTCCAGGGCAGCGACACCCTGGAAGCCCTGCGGGTGGCCCGCAACCACTACGACGCTGATATCGCGGGCTTTTCCATCCCCGCCGCCGAGCACAGCACGATTACCAGCTGGGGCAAGGAGCATGAGGTGGACGCCTACCGCAACATGGTGGCGCAGTTCGGCAAGCCGGGCGGGTTGTACTCGGTGGTCAGCGACAGCTATGACCTGAAATACGCCATCAACACCCACTGGGGCGAGACGCTGCGACAACTGGTGATCGACAGCGGCGGCACCCTGGTGGTGCGCCCCGACAGCGGCGAGCCGCCCGCGATGGTCCGGCTGGCCGTACGCGCCCTGGCTGCCAAATTTGGCACCACGGTGAACAACAAGGGCTATCAGGTCCTGAATCATGTACGCGTGATTCAGGGCGACGGCATCGACGAGGGGACCATCACCCAGATTCTGCAGAACCTGCTGATCGACGGCTTCAGCGCCGAGAATGTCACCTTCGGCATGGGCGGGGCGCTGCTGCAAAAGGTGGACCGTGACACCCAGCGTTTCGCCTACAAGGCCAGCGCGGGCCTGATCGACGGCGCGTACCGGGGCATCTACAAGGACCCCGTGACCGATCCCGGCAAGCGCAGCAAGGACGGTGTGCTGGACCTGGTGATGGAAAACGGGCGGATGACCACGCGGGCGTATTACACCTTCGACACGGACTTCCCCGGCTCGTTGATGCGGACGGTATTTAAGGATGGGGAGCTTTTAATGCGGGATACGCTGGAGGAAATTCGGGGGCGGGGGTGAGCAAGCAGCTTGCCTTACTCCCGGTTACGCTGACACGCCTAATCCAAGACGGAACATGCCCCGATTGGATCGAAGCAGAGTTGACCGACGCCGACGATAGAAAATGGGTTTTTACAGAGAAAGTTCCCGTTGTCGGTGTTGAAGACGTAGAACACTTACCAGACCCATTGAATATGTTCTGTCTCGTCCTGGAGGAAAAACTCAGGCGGGCTGGTGAGGTCCTGAAACTCATCACTTTTCACGAGGAGACTTATGTGGTTTCAGAGGCAAATCGTTATGCCCTTACATCCTGGGTAAGCGCGTCAGATTTATCGGATGTCAGGCAAGAAGCTCAGAAATGAATGCCCTCATCCCTCTCCTTCCCGCCCTGCATACCCTGGAACCGCTGGGCCTCTCCTCCACTGCCGTTGGATCGTGGTCTGCCTACGCCAATCCTGAGCAGGCCGCCCGCCTCGCCCGGTATCTGGAGGCCGAGTTTCGCGCGCTGGCCGGGGCCTACGCGGACAGCGTGGACCACGCCTACCTGCGCTCGGAGGCCTTCCGGGCCAACGTGGTTCAGGCGGTGCGCGCGGCGGAGGTGGCCGAGTCCGAAGCCAAACTGCGCTTCATCGCCCGCGCCCTGGCCGGCTGCCTGCTGAACTTCCCACCGCCCGCGCTGGACAAGTTTCAGACGCTGCGGATCATCGGGGAGCTGTCGGACCGGGAAACGCATGTCTTCGTGGGCCTGTTTGATCTACTGGACCCGATAGAGCCGTTCGAGGACCGCATTCCCGCAGGCACCACCGCGACGGTGGCGGGCCTGTCCCGGCAGGAATTCGCGGCAGCATTGCTGGGGCTGGGGCAACTGGGGCTGCTGGCGCGGGAGGACGGTGGATGGAAGCTGACGGCTCTGGGGCGACAGGTGGCGACGCTGTGCCGGATTGGAGGGGAGATTGACTGACCCCAGCTAGCGCAGGTCTCTCATGTAGTCGGCATGCACACGCTCCAGAAGTTCCGCACGGCTGGCATGGGGAAAACGCCTGCGTTTGGCCGTGACCCCGCGCTCAATGGCCCCCCGGTTGTTCCGGGTCACGGTCAGGAGCTTTTGCAGCCAGAAGTCTTCCTGAGCAGGCGGGGGCAGACGCCCAGAGCGCGGAGACTGCCGCCGCGTCGCGAGACCTGACGGCCTTCCCATCTTCCCCCGACTGAACAGAAGCAAAGCAGCCCAGAACAGGGCCAGAAGAGCCAGAAAGACCGCCACCGACATGCCCGCACTCTATGGGCCACACTCTTTCTCCTCTGGCACAACCCCATTCAGGAGCCTTTAGGAACATCCTTGGCCTCACCCTGCCACCCCTGGCCCTCGGCCTGATGGGCGGCCTGTGCGTCCTGGTCAGCCTGTATTACCTGTGGGGCCAGGAAGTCCGGGGGGATGTGGCCGAGCGGGTGGCACAGGTGCGGGAGGCCCTGAGCGTCTAGCCGCCGTAGTCCGCGTCGGTCACCTTCGCCAGCCACACGGTTTCCCCCGCGTTGATGGCCATGTGCTGCATCAGCGAATCCGGGGCCGCGCCGTGCCAGTGTTCCTCGCCCGCCTCAATCTGCACCACGTCCCCGGCAGACATGGTCAGGGCCGCCTCACCGCGCTTCTGCACCCGGCCCACGCCACTCAGAACGATCAGGGTTTGCCCGTGTGGGTGCGTGTGCCACGCGGTTCGTGCGCCCGGGGTAAAGGTCACGCGCAGCACCCCCTCGGCCTGACGTTCCATCCAGACCTGTCCGGTGAAATTGGCCTCGGGGGCGGGCTTCATGGTCAGCATCTGGCCGGGAATATGTTTCATGGAGCCAGACTACGCTGTCCGGTCTAGGCCAGCCCGATCATCCGGCGGCTGTGCGCGTCGTGGCGTTCTGTCAGTGCGGGCAGCTCGACGCCCAGCAGCTCTCCCCCGTCCACAATCACGCGCCCGTTGACCATGTTCAGGGCCACGCGCGGCGGCGCGCAGAAGGTCAGGGCGGCCAGTGGGTCATGCCTCGCCCCCGAGTAGCCCAGATCGCGCAGGTCCACGGCAATCACGTCGGCGGCAAAGCCCGGCGCGAGTTGCCCGATGTCGTCCCGGTTCAGCACCGACGCCCCGCCGCGTGTCGCCAGCCACAACGCGTCGTAGGCCGTCAGGGCGGCGGCCGCGTCCGGGGCCTGTCCCGGCATGCCGCGCACCCGCGAACTCAGCAGCGCCTGCCGGGCCTCGGCCATCAGGTGCGAACCGTCATTGCTGGCGCTGCCGTCCACGCCCAGCGCCACCCGCACCCCGGCCTCCAGCAGCCTCCGGGTCGGCGCAATGCCGCTGGCCAGCCGCATGTTGCTGCTGGGGCAGTGCGCCACGCCGCAGCCGCACGCGCCCAGCCGCACCGCGTCGTCCGCGCTGAAATGCACGCCATGCGCGAACCACACGTCCGGCCCGGTCCAGCCCAGCGACTCGGCATAATCCAGCGGGCGCAGGCCGAACTGGGCCAGGCAGAAGGCGTCCTCATCGGCCGTCTCGGCCAGATGGGTGTGCAGCATCGCGCCCTTCTCGCGGGCCAGCACGGCTGAAACACGCATCAGGTCACCCGTCACCGAGAACGGCGAGCAGGGGGCCAGCGCCACGCGCGTCATGGCGAGGCGGGCCGGATCGTGAAAGGCGTCGATCAGCCGCACCGAGTCGGCCAGGATGACGTCTTCCCGCTCCACCGCGCGGTCTGGCGGCAGGCCCCCCTGGGACTCGCCCAGACTCATGCTGCCGCGCGTGGCGTGAAAGCGCAGGCCCAGGTCACCCGCCGCGCGGATGGTGTCGTCCAGCGTCACGCCATTGGGGTACAGGTACAGGTGATCGGAAGAGGTGGTGCAGCCGCTCAGCGCCAGCTCCGCCAGGCCCAGCTGGGCACTGTCGTAGGCGGCTTCCGGCGTCAGGTTCAGCCAGATCGGGTACAGGGTTTTCAGCCAGTCGAACAGCCCCGAATCCACCGCCAGACAGCGGGTCAGTGTCTGGTAGAGGTGGTGGTGCGTGTTGACCAGCCCCGGCAGGACGACGTGGCCGCTCAGGTCACGCACCGTTGCGCCGTCCAGCAGGTCGGCGGGCAGGGCGCTGTCCTGCCCCACCCAGCGAATTTCTTTGCCCTCCAGCACAAGGGCGGCGTCCTGCAGCGGCGGCGTGGGCGAGAGACGTTCGCCGGTCATGGGAATCAGCGTATGGATGCGGCGCAGCACAGTGCGGGTGGGGTTCATGGGGCCTCCTTTTCCAGCTTCGGGGAAACACAACTGGCCCCGACCACGACGGTCAGGGCCAGAAATTGTTTTGACTGTTTTCTACAACTTTCTACAACAACGACTCTCTACAGCACTACGGCTTCAGGTATACCGCTCGGCCAGAATCTGCAGGTGTGCCCGCTCATGGCCCAGCATGCCGTGGGCGTAAGCCCGGACCGTGAAACGATGCCCGTTGGCGCTGCCCTGCCGCGCCCAGGCTTCCGGCGCAAGCTGACGCAGCATCAGGAGGTTGCTGGTGCGGGCGGCCTCGAACCCGGCCAGCAGGTTTTCCAACGTTTGCGCGTCGAAACCACTGGCCGCCATCCAGTCGTCCTGCTCGAAGCCGGGCAACGGGGACGCGTCGGCGCGGGCAAACCACAGCGCCCGGAAGCCGAAGACGCGCTCGGTGTCGGCCATGTGGCCCACCACCTGCTTCACGCTCCACCTGTCCGGAGCGTAACGAAAGTCGGGCTGATCAGCAAAGTTCAGAATGGCGGCGCGGGTCAACGGGGCCTGCACCGCCATGGCCCGCAGCACGTCTTCCTCCGGCGCAAGGTCCACGTAGCGGGCGTAGAACGGTGGGAAGTCGCCGGGCCGCGGAGGGGTCATGCAGCCACTGTAGCCCTCCGCACTCAGGGTCGCGACCGGGGGCTGCCCCTGAGGACCCGGCGGCACAAGGACTGGCCCTACTGCGCCTGGGCACTCCACTGGCCCAGGGCCTCTGCGGTCTGGACGTACGGCAGGCCGAAGGCGTCGGCCACCCCCTGGTAGGTCAGCTGGCCGCGGTGGGTGTTGACGCCCAGTTGCAGCGCCGGGTGACCGCGCAGCACGTCGAGGCCGTGGTCAGCCAGCAGCTGGACATAGGGGAAGGTCGCGTTGGTCAGCGCGAAGGTGCTGGTGCGCGGCACGGCCCCCGGCATGTTGGCCACGCCGTAGTGCACCACGCCGTCCACCACGTAGGTGGGATCGTCGTGGGTGGTGGCGTGAATGGTCTCCACACAGCCGCCCTGGTCCACCGCCACGTCCACGATCACGCTGCCCTCCTGCATCTGGCCCAGCATGTCGCGGGTCACCAGATTGGGGGCCTTGGCGCCGGGAATCAGCACGCCGCCGATCAGCAGGTCGGTTTCGGGCAGCAGCGCGCGCAGGTTGGCCTCGCTGCTCATCATGGTGGTCAGGCGGCCAAAGTAGATGTCGTCCAGGTAGGTCAGGCGGCGGTGGCTGACGTCCAGAATGGTCACCTTGGCGCCCAGGCCCATCGCCATCTTGGCCGCGTTGGTGCCCACCACGCCGCCGCCGATGATGACCACGTGGCCCGCCTGCACGCCGGGCACCCCGCCCAGCAGCACGCCGCGTCCGCCCACCGGCTTCTGCAGGTGGTACGCCCCGGCCTGCACGCTCAGGCGGCCGGCCACCTCACTCATGGGGGTCAGCAGCGGCAGGCTCAGGTCCTCGGCCTGCACGGTCTCGTAGGCGACGCCGGTGGTGCCCGCGTCCAGCAGGGCGTCCAGCAGCGGACGGTCGGCGGCCAGATGCAGGTATGTGAACAGCAGCAGGTCGTCGCGCAGGAAGCCGTACTCGGACGCCACCGGCTCCTTGACCTTGACCACCATCTCAGCGGCCCAGGCGTCCCCCGCGCTGCCGATGGTGGCCCCCGCGTCGATGTATTCCTGATCGCGGATGCCGCTGCCCACGCCGGCCCCCTCCTGAACGGTCACGCTGTGGCCGCGCCGGACCAGCGTGCCGACCCCACCCGGGGTGAGCGCGACACGGTTTTCCTTGACCTTGATCTCCTTGGGAAGTCCGATCTGCATAAGTGTTCTCCTGGGCCGCACGGGGCCGGAAAGGTGGGAAGAAAAGCCTGAATTGACGCCGACTTGAACGGGGCATCCTAACAAGTTGGAGGCCGATCAGGATTGCCGGAAACCCTCTCAAAGAGGGGGCTTTTCACAACGATATTGCGCCAATGTGCCACAATGGGCCAGAAGATGCCCCAAAACACCCTCGATGCCATTGACCGGCAGATCCTGACCATCCTGCAGCGCGACGCCCGGCTGCCCAACACCGAGCTGGCCGACGAGATCGGCCTGACGCCTGCGCCCACGCTGCGCCGTGTGCGGCGGCTGGAGGAAGAGGGCATCATCCAGCGTTACGTGGCCCTGCTGGACCACAAGCTGGTAGGGCGTGACCTGCTGGTGCTGGTACGTGTCACGCTGGACAAGCAGACCCGCCAGGGCTTCAACGACTTTGCCGAACAGATGCAGGCCCGCCCCGAGGTGCTGGAGTGTTACCTGTGCCTGGGCGACATCGACTACCTGCTCAAGGTCAGCGTGCCGGACCTGAACGCCTACCAGCACTTTCTGGTCAACACCCTGGCGGCCATTCCCGGCGTGCGCAACACTGCCAGCACCATTCTGGTCAAGCAGGAGAAATACACCACAAGCCTGCCGCTGGAGTAGGGGCGTGAAGAAAAACAGGAAGGCGGCGGGCCGACGGCAGGAGACTCCAACGCTGCTCCCATCAAAGGCTGAGATACTGGTTTTCATGACTGCCAGACCCGCGTCCCTGCTGCTTTCCGCCTCGCTGCTGGTGCTGACCGCCTGCGCGCCTGCCACCCAGGCCCAGACCCCGCCTGCCACTCCCCCGGCGCAGCCAGCGCCAGCTGCGCCCGGCTTCACCCCGGTCAAGCCGCTGAGCGACAAACCGGTTCGCAGCTTCGAGAAGGCCGCGCAGGTAATCGATCCGGCCAGGGCATACCGCGCCGTTCTCAGGACCGCGAAGGGCGACGTGACGGTGGAACTGAATGCGAAGGCGGCCCCGGTGGCCGTCAACAACTTCGTGTTCCTGGCGCTGAACCGCTTCTACGACGGCACGCGCTTTCACCGGGTCATTGACGGCTTCATGGCGCAGGGCGGCGATCCGCTCAGCGCAGACGCGGCGCAGCAGGGCCGCTGGGGCACCGGTGGCCCCGGCTACAGCTTCAGGGCCGAGAACGGCAACGGCCTGAAGTTCGACGCTGCCGGCGTGCTGGGGATGGCGCGGGCGGCCAGCCTGGATTCGCAGGGCAGCCAGTTCTTCATCACCGTGGCCCCTGCCGACTTCCTGAGCGGCCAGTACACGGTCTTCGGCAAGGTGGTGGCCGGTCAGGACGTGCTGGACAAACTGACCCGCAACGACGATGGCCGGGGCCCGGTGGCCGGAAAGGCGGCAGACGAGCTTAAAAGTGTGGACATTCTGGTCGCGGGCGGCAGCTGAAGCCGTCCCGGTAGCCCCGTCCCTCTCCCCGGAGAGGGCTTTTTTTGCCCTGGTGCGCTGCACAGTGCCTCCGAACCGGAGCCGCACCGGCTCAATGAAGGCAGCACCCGCTACGGCAGCACCGGGTACAGATCCACCCGCATGCTGGGCCGGACGTCTTCCCGCGCGGCCACGCCCACCACGGCCGTGCTGCCGCTGCGCTTGCCCAGGCGGTCAAGCAGCGTGACCAGTTCCGACACGTCCAGGCCCTTGTTCAGGATGTACTCGCTGGGCACGCCGCGTGCGGTGATGTCGGTCACGGCGTCCTTGACGAGGTCGCTGATCTGGTCTTGCATGGCGCGCGGATCGCTGCTCAGCGTGACGTTGACGCGCCGGATGACCTCGCCGCCCCGGTACAGCACGGTGTTGGGCCGGGCGTCGCAGCTCAGGTCCACCGGAAAGCCCACGGCGGCGTTCTGGGCGGCGCGGCACTGCACGAAGGTGCTGACGTTCAGGCCGCGCAGCTTGGTTTCCAGGACCGTGCGGGCGCCGCCGCTGAGGCGGACGCTGGGGGCCCCGCCCGTGCCCCGCGCGCCGCGCAGCTGCGCCGAGGCGGCGGCGTCCCTGAGAAACTGGTCCAGGTTGCGCACGCCCGGCACCACGGCGGCATAGACCAGTTCATTCTTGGGGTAGGCCAGGTCCGTGTTGCGGCTGGCGCTGAGTTCGGTGCGGCTGGAGAGGTTCTCGTCCTGCAACTTGCCCAGGCTGGCGCGGGCGTCGGCCAGGGCGCGGGCCAGCGAGTCGTTGCTGTTCTTCAGCTCGTCGTTGCTGGCCTGCAGCTGACGCTGCTGCTGCTGCAGCGCCGTCAGGTCCCGGCGGACCTTGTCGCGGTCCGCCGTGGCCTGGGCGCGCTCGCGGGCCGCCTGATCACGTTCGCGGGTCACGCGCGCCTGATCGGCCACCAGCGTGTCGCGCTGGGCGCTCAGGCGGTCGCGCTCGGCACCCAGCTGGTCGCGGACCTGCTGGGCACTCCGGGCCGCGGCCTGGGCCGTCGCCAGGTCAACGGCGGCCTTCTTGCGTGACTGCTCCAGGGTGCTGACCTGGGCCTTGAGGTCCGTGACCTGCTTGCCGGCGGCCTTGATCTGCGCGGCGGCGTCCCGCCGGGCCTGCGCGACGCTGGCCTGGGCCGCCTTGACCTGTTTGGCCGCCGTGGCCTGGGCCGTCAGCGCCCGGTTCTGCTCGGCCTGGGCCGTGGCCTGCGCCGCCACGGCACGGTCCTGCTCGGCCTGGGCGGTGGCCTGCGCCCCGTCGGCGCGTTCCTGGGCCGACTGCGCCTCCTGCTCGGCCAGCGCGACGCGGGTGTTGAGTTCCACCACCTGACTGTCCAGCGTCTGTGCGCGGGCGCGGCTGGCCTTCAGGGCCGTCTCGGAGGCCGCAAGCTTCTTGCGGTTCTCGGCGGCGCGCTCTTCCAGGGTCCGCAGCGTGGCAGTCTGTTCGTCCACCTGGCCCTGCAGGGTCTTGGCCTCTTCCCGCAGCGTCTTCTCGGCGGTGCGCGCGGCTTCCAGCTGGCTGCGGGTCTGCCGCAGTCTCTCCTCGGCCTGGGCCTGCAACTGCGCGGACCGGTCAGCCTCGCGCTGCGCCTGATCGCGCTCCTGCTGCACCGACTTCAGCTCGCCCTGCACCGCGCCCACCTCCTTGCGCAGCGACTCGATACGGGGGCGCAGCTGATCGGCCTCGGCAATGGTGGCCACCGCGCTGCGGTTGAGCAGCAAGAAGGCCGCCAGACTGGCCGCGCTGATCGCCATGCCCGACAACACCGCCACCAGCAGCGCCGTGGTCTTGGGCCGTAGCCCGAACAGGCGGATGTGCTTGCGCCCGGCCTTGCGGGCAATGGTGTCGGCGGCGTAGGCCACCACACCCGACAGGACCACCACAAACGGCAGGAACAGCCACAGCACGCCTCAGCTCCTCCCGCTACAGCTCGAAGTCGTCGCCCAGGTAATCGTTGCGGGCATGCGTGTCGCGCGCGAACTCCTGGGGCGTGCCCTCGAACTTGACCTGGCCGTCGAACATCAGGTAAACCCGGTCGGTCAGGGCGATGGTCTCGCGGACGTTGTGATCGGTGATGAACACGCCGATGCCCCGGCGGTCCCGCAGCTCCCGGATCAACCGCTGAATCTCACGGATGCTCTTGGGGTCCACGCCGGTAAACGGCTCGTCAAGCAGCAGGTAATCGGGATCGGTGGTCAGGGCGCGGGCCAGTTCCAGGCGGCGGCGCTCCCCACCCGACAGCTGGTAGGCGTAGCTGTCGGCCAGATGGGTGAGGCCAAACTCGGCCAGCAGCGCGTCGGCGCGGGCGTGCTGCTCGGCTTTTGACAGGTTCTGGTATTCCAGAATCGCCAGCAGATTGTCGCGGGCCGAGAGCTTTCGAAACGCGCTGGGTTCCTGCGGCAGGTAACCCAGGCCCATGCGGGCACGCTCGTGCATGGGCAGCCGGGTCACGTCCTTCTCCCCCAGGCTGATGGTGCCGCCGCCGGGGCGGATAAAGCCCACCAGCATGTAGAAGGTGGTGGTCTTCCCCGCCCCGTTGGGGCCGAACAGCGCCACGATCTCGCCGGGCCGCACCGTGAAATCCACGTCCCGCACCACCGCGCGCCGTCCGTAGGATTTGCGCAGACCACGCGCCACCAGATCGGGCCGCGCCGGACCCTGGGAGGCGGCAGAAACGGGCGCTGCGGCCGGAGAGGCTGGGGTCTGGGAGGCGGGCGCGGTCACGCGGGCAGCGTACCACGCACGTTCTCTGAAGGCCGTGAGAGAGGCGGGATTCCAGGCCGCCGTCCGCCTGCGGCTGAGGGGGCAGCCGCGCCATGCCCGGTCCGGCCTGGCCCCACGCCTTACACTGGGCCGCATGTTGCTGACCATCATCGTGCTGGATTCCGTGGGGGCAGGTGAACTGCCCGACGCGCAGGCCTTTGGGGACGCGGGATCCCACACCCTCAACCACACCCTTGAGGCGGCGCCTGCCCATCTGCCCCATCTGGCGCGGCTGGGGCTGGGCCACGTGCCCACTGTCCACACCTCGCCCGAGACCGTGCCGGACGTGCCGCCGATGGGCGGCTACGGACGCATGCGTGAGGTCAGCCCCGGCAAGGACACCTCCACCGGACACTGGGAGTTCATGGGCGTGCAGCTTGAACACGCCTTCCAGATCTTCCCAGACGGCTTCCCGCCTGCCGTAATGAACCCCTTCGACGCCGCCACCGGCCACGGCCACCTGTGCAACCGGCCGTACAGCGGCACCGAGGTGATTCGCGACTACGGCCGGGAACACCTGAAAACCGGCGATCCCATCGTGTACACCAGCGGGGACAGCGTGTTCCAGATCGCCGCGCACGAGGACGTGGTGCCGCTGGAGACGCTGTACGAATGGTGCGAGGCCGCCCGCGCCCTGCTGCAGGGCGAGTACGCCGTGGCCCGCGTGATCGCCCGGCCCTTCCGGGGCGAGTGGCCGTTTGACCGGGCGGGCGAGCACCGCCGCGACTTCAGCCTGACGCCGCCGCCCACGGTGCTGGACGCGGTGAAGGCGGCGGGCAAACAGGTCATCGGCATCGGCAAGATTCCCGACATCTACGCCCACCAGGGCTTCACCGAGGAAATCCACACCGACAACAACGCCGACGGCATCCGCAAGACCATCGACCGCATGCAGCAGGCCGGCCGGGACGGCACCTCGGGCCTGATCTTCACCAACCTGGTGGACTTCGATGCCAAATTCGGCCACCGCCGTGACCCGGCAGGCTACAGCCGCTGCCTGGCCGAGTTCGATGCCGCGCTGCCGGAGATCCTGGCCAGCGTGCCGGAGGATGGGGCGCTGATCATCACCAGTGACCACGGCAACGACCCCACCTGGCCCGGCACCGATCACACCCGCGAGCACGGGCTGCTGCTGGTGCACCGCCCAGGCCTGGGCGGCGTGGACCTGGGCGAGCGCGCCACCTTCGCCGACCTGGGGGCCACCACCGCCGAGGCGCTGGGCGCGGTGTGGACGGGACCGGGTGAGAGCTTCTGGGCTGCGCTGAATGACCGGGACTGAGGCAGACCAGGCCGCTGCCTTTCCCCGCCAGGAGGCCGACGCCTTCAGCCTGACGCTGACGCTGGGCGGGCGCTACGCCGGGGAACAGGCGTGGACCATCAGCCCGGAGCGCGGCGCGGTGGTGGTGCGCGTGCAGACCGATTTCGGCGGCGTGCTGCCGGACCTGCGCCGGGTGCAGACCAGCCGCCTGGACCCCCGCACCCTGACCAGCCTGAGCTACGCCGAGGGCGACGGGCGCGGGCGCGCGGCGTTTGAGACCACCTTTGACCGCCGCGCCGGCCTGATCACCCTGCGCCAGGGCAAGGACGAGGCCAGCGCGCCGCTGACCACCGAGTACCACGACCCGGTGGGGCTGCTGCTGTGGCTGCGTGCCCGCGCTGCCGCCCAGGACGGAGGCCCCGAACGCTCCTACGCGCACCTGACTGGTGGGCGCGTGCTGATCCAGCGCCTGCCCGACAGCCAGATCGAGGGGGCCAGCGCCCACGGTTACTACCTGCGCCCCGGCAACGCCTACGTGTACGTGGAGCGGGACGCCCCCCACCGCCTGACCCGCCTGATTCAGCCCA
>NZ_BMOL01000019.1:32852-56655 GCF_014647055.1 Deinococcus aerolatus
GGCGGCGCCGCCGGGCACGCGAGTAGAGCCGCTGGCCTACGCTCAACTGGCCCGCGCCCAATTTCCCGCCCCCCAACCTTCCCCCCGGAGTTCCCCATGCAAGTTCTTGAAGGCCCTGCCGCCCGCACCGCCCTGACCCGCAGTTTCAACGAGATTCCCGTGCCGGACAGCGTTCTGGCCCGGATAGAGACGATGTTTGGCGAGGCCCTGACCCCGCAGCAGGTGGTCGAGCGCATTCTGGCCGACGTGCGGGCGCGCGGCGACGACGCCCTACGCGACTGGACCGAGCGGCTGGACGGCCCACGCCCGGAGGCGCTGGCGGTGGGCACTGACGAGATCGCGGCGGCCACAGTGGAGCCTCAGCTTCACGCCGCCATCCGTCTCGCCATCGCCCGCGTGCGCGACTTCTACGCGCAGCAGCCCGCGCACGGCTTCCTCAACCACGGCCCGGATGGGGCGCTGGGACAGCTGGTACGCCCGCTGGGCCGGGTGGGCGTGTACGTGCCGGGGGGGCTGGCGCCGCTGATCAGCACGCTGATTCACACGGCGGTTCCGGCGCAGGTGGCGGGCGTCCCCGACATTGTGGTGGCCACGCCACCGGGCCGGGACGGTCAGATCAACCCGGCCATTCTGGTGGCGGCGCGCGAACTGGGCCTGACACAGGTGTACCGGGTGGGCGGCGCGCAGGCAATTGCGGCGCTGGCCTACGGCACCGCCAGCATCGGCGCGGTGGATAAGATCGCCGGGCCGGGCAACCTGTTCGTGGTGATCGCCAAGCGGCTGGTCTACGGCCAGACCGGCATCGAGAGCCTGCCGGGGCCGACCGAGACGCTGGTGCTGGCCGACGACAGCGCCGACCCCCGCCACGTGGCTGCCGACCTGCTGGCCCAGGCCGAACACCTGGGTGCGGAGCCGGTGCTGGTCTCAACCAGCCGCCAACTGCTGATCGCCGTGCAGGCCGAACTCAACGGGCAACTTGAAGCCCTGCCCGAACCCAACCGGGGCTGGGCGCGCGACAGCGTTGCGGCCCGCATGAAGGTGGTGCTGGCCGCCAGTCTGGACGAGGGGCTGGAGCTGTCGAACCTGTACGCCCCCGAACACCTGTGCCTGCTGACCCGCGATCCCTGGAGCCTGCTGGGTCAGGTGCGGCGGGCCGGCGGGGTGTTTATCGGCGAGAACAGCATGGAGGCGCTGGGCGATTACGTCGCCGGCCCCAGCCACGTGATGCCCACCGGCGGCACCGCCCGCTTTGCCAGCCCGGTCAACGTGCGCGACTTCCAGAACATCATCAGCGTGGTGGGGATCAATGAGGCCACCCTGCGCCGCATCGGGCCAGCAGGAGCCACCCTGGCGCGGGCAGAGGGGCTGGAGGCGCATGCTCGCGCCATTGAGAGCCGGCTGAACGAGGGCTGAGGGCTTTAATCCATCAGTCAATCCATCAGTCTGAGCGTCCCCGGCTCCACCGGATGAATCCCGGCCGCATCGGCCACCCAGCTCTGGCCGTTGCCAAAACGGGCCTCGACGCGGAAGTCGGTGGTGGAGGTCATGAACACCCGGCACTGCTGGACCGTCAGTGTCGGGGGCTGCGGAATCACCTCGAAGCGCGGGCTGTCGCAGTCGCCCGACACGGTGATTTCACGGTCACTCAGGTAGGCCACGTTCAGGGCCGCCCGCACGTCGGCCATGTACGCGTGGGCCTCGGTCCATTCCAGCGGCAGCGGCGCGGCCTGCGGCGGCTGCACCCGGACCTGGGTGTGCGTGGGCTGACAGCCGCACAGCGCGGTGGCCAGCAGCAGGACGGCTCCTGTCAGCCACCTTGGCCTCATGTCAGTTCCGCCCCATTCAATCGCGCCCCACCAGCAGGTGGTACAGCACGCTCATGCGGATGGCCTGCCCGTTTTCCACCTGCTGCAGAATCCGGCTGCGCGGGCCGTCCGCCGCCTCGCCGCTGATTTCCAGATCGCGGTTCATGGGGCCGGGGTGAAGCACAATGGCGCCGCTCTCGGCCCCGGCCATCAGGGCTTCGTTGACCTGATACACGTCGGCATATTCCTGCAGGCTGCCCAGGAAGCCGCTGTTCATGCGCTCCTTTTGCAGGCGCAGGGCCATGACCGCGTGGGCGCCGCGCACCGCTTCTTTGGGGTTGCTGCACAGGGTAACGCCCGGCAGCGCGGCCAGATCCGCCGGAAGCAGCGTCGCGGGGCCACACAGCACCACCTCGGCCCCCAGCATCGGCAGCAGTTCAGCGTTGCTGCGCGCCACCCGGCTGTGACGGACGTCGCCGATGATCGCCACCCGCTTGCCCTCCAGGCTGCCAAATTCCTGGCGCACCGTGTAGGCGTCCAGCAGCGCCTGGGTGGGGTGGGCGCGGCGGCCATCTCCGGCGTTGATCACCGGCTTGCCGCTGTAGCGCGCCACCAGATGCGCGGCCCCGGCAGCGTGGTGGCGCACGATGTAGGCGTCCACCTTGTAGGCGGTCAGCACCTCCACCGTGTCGCGCAGCGATTCGCCCTTGCTGACGCTGCTGTTGCCGGCCGCAAAGGTCAGCACGTCGGCGCTCATGCGGCGGGCGGCCAGCTCGAAGGAGGTGCGGGTGCGGGTGGAGTTCTCAAAAAAGGCGTTGCAGACAGTCAGGCCCTGGAGCGCAGGCACCTTCTTCACCGGGCGGTCCAGCACCTGCAACATGGTGTCGGCATTGTCCAGGATGGCCGTCAGGCGTTCGGGCGACCAGTCCTGAAAATCCAGCAGATGCCGGGGCCGGGGGGCAGAAACGGCGCCGACACTCATCGCATGTCCTCCAGGTCCCACAGCTCCACGCTGTCCACCCCGTCGGTCTCGTGCAGCTTGACCTTCACGACCTCGCTGCGGGCGGTGGGCAGGTTCTTGCCCACGTAGTCGGCGCGGATGGGCAGTTCGCGGTGCCCGCGGTCCACCAGCACCGCCAGCTGAATCCCCGCGGGGCGGCCCAGGTCAATCAAGGCGTCCAGCGCGGCCCGCACGGTGCGCCCGGTATACAGCACGTCGTCCACCAAGATCACCCGGCGCCGCGAGATGTCAAACGGCACCTGCGTCTCGCGGATGATCGGCTGGTGCGCTACCTCGCTCAGGTCATCGCGGTAGAGGGTGATGTCCAGCATGCCGGTGGGCACCTCTACCCCCTCCAGCTCGCCGAGCTTGGCAGCCAAACGGGCGGCCAGCGGAATGCCGCGCGTATGAATACCGATCAGGGCCAGCTGATCGGCGCCCTTGTTGCGCTCAATGATCTCGTGGGCGATGCGGGTCAGCGCCCGCCGCGTCTCGTCGTTGCTCAGGATAATCGCCTTGGGACCGCTCACGTCAGACCCTCCGGCCCAAAAAAATCGCCGCTCAGCGCAGGCTGACGGCTCACTTTCGACAGACTCATACATACTCCTTCTCCTGCCTCACGGGGCGGGCGCAGCCTCACGGGACTGCCGAGAGAGGGTGGAACGGGGTGGGCGCAGACGGTTGCCTGCCAGCCCGGAGTTTAACACCCCGGCGACACCCCTCCTTCACACCTCTGAGTCGGGTTTTAAGACGCACTAAATTTGACACAACCACACTCAGATATTATCCTGGGGCAGCTGGGCGGAGGAGTTGACCACACGGTTTTCCCGCCGTCCCACAGCCACCCACAGGAGGTTTTGACATGATGCGATTTGATCCCTTCCGCGACATCGAGGAACTGACCCAGCGCATGGACCGCGCCTTCGGCCAGGGCCTGAACGACTCAGCCCGCCTCGCGCCGCCGGTGGACGTTCATGAGGACGAGCACGGGCTGGAGCTGACCCTGGACCTGCCCGGCGTGAAGCCGGAGGACATTCAGATCGAGGCCGAGAGCCAGACCCTGACCGTGCAGGCCGAGCGCAGCTACCGCCGCGCCGAGGGCCGCACCGCCCACCGCGTCGAGCGTGCCTACGGCACCCTGGTCCGGACCTTCAGCGTGCCCGCCAAGTACGATCTGGGCAAGGTACAGGCCAATTTTGACCACGGCACCCTGACCCTCAGCGTGCCGCGCAGCGAGGCTGCCCAGAAGCGCAGCATCAGCGTTCGTAGCGGCGGGCAGGACACCCCCCAGAAGCAGGACCGGACGCTGGAGGCCGGGCAGGACGCAAACCGGGACGGGCAGACAGGGCAGTCCCAGTCGGGCGGCGCCGGACTCAAGTCGGGCCAGCCCGCCGCCCAGACCGGCAAATCGCAGAACGCCTGAGCCGGGGCGTGGCAGGCTGAGCAGACGGACAGAGGCCGGGGCACCCATGCCCCGGCCTCTGTCCTGTCCGTCTACACATGTCTTTCGACAAGGAGTTATTCCCCGTCCCGCACGGCCTCCATCAGCTCTTCCAGCAGGTGCAGCGCGGCGGGACCGAGGGGGGCGCGGGTCACCCCCATCAGGGTGCCCAGCTTCTCGCGGCGGGCGCTCGACAGGCTGGACCAGCGGGCCAGGTCAGCGCGGTGGGTGCGGGCCGTCTCGTCGCGCAGGTAGCGCAGCGCGCCGTCGTAGTAGCCCGCTGTGTAGGCGGCGCGGGCGCGGCGTTCCTGCGCCAGCAGCCCCAGCCCACGCGTGGCCAGCAGCGCCCGCCGGGCCTCCTCCTGCCCCCCAAAGGCGTACAGCTGTTCCAGGCGGTAGATCGCCTTGGGAAAACGCAGCCCCGCTGAGGCCCGCCACGCGTGCGGCAGCCGGACCTCGAATTCGGGCCACAGGTGCAGGTGGCTCAGCAGCGCCGGATACAGCAGGCCCAGCGCGATGTTGCGGGCATCGGCCAGGGCCAGCAGCTGCTCCTGCACGCCGTGGCCCGGCCCGGTGTGGGCGGCGCGGGCCTGGGCCAGTCCCTCGGCGGCCAGGTTCAGCAACTCGGCGCGGTAGGCGGCCCGCTGCGCGGCGCTCAGGTTCCACAGCGTCCGCTGAATGCGCCCGTAGTGGCCAGTGGGGTCGTACAGCACCCGGCTGGTGGCCAGCAGCGCCAGCGGGGCCTCGGCGCGGGCCACGTCCCAGTCGCGCCACGCCTCCAGCTTCCCGAAGGGGAAACGCTCCACGCTCACGCCCGCCCGCGTCTCGGCCTGCGGCGAGAGCAGATCGCGCTCGAAGGTCACGAAGGTGGGCTGGCTGCCGGCCCACGCCAGCTCGGTGCCGTAGCCGCCGGCCGCCGCCACCGCCCGCACCTTGCGGTCCGCCACCAGCCGTTCGCCCACCCGCTCGGGCGACACGCGCTCCGGCGGATGACGGTCTGTGTTTCTGGATGACGCAGGTGGTGACACGGCTGTTTTCCCTCCTCCCGGCCCCAGCATAGTGGACCAGCGCGGAAGTCTAGCGCTACGGCAGGGCCGGGCGCTCCCGCCGGGCAGCCGTCAGCCACCGGCAGCGGGGGCCAGGCGCGGGAAGACGCCCAGGTCTGACGCCACCCTCTTTCCAAGGTTCCGGCTTTCCAGGGTTCCGGTTTCTCAGGGCTTTGTTGCGGAGGCGATCACGGTGTGTGCCCCCTGCACGCGCTGGCCCACGCTGACCTGCGGGGTTAATTCAGGGGGCAGGTGCAGCAGCACCAGTCCGCCCTCGGCCAGAAAGGTGGCCTTGTGTCCAGCGTGGGCCGCGTCGCCTGCCTTGAGGTAGGACGTGGCGTTCAGGCCCGCGCCGGGGGCCACCAGCGTCACGGTGATCTGCCCCAGTTCGCTCTGGGTCACGGCGGCCAGCCGCTCGTTTTTCAGCGTGCCGCGCCCGGACAGCAGATCGGTGGGCTGCCCGGCCAGCAGGCTCAGCGCCTCGGGGGCGCCGAACAGGGCCACGTTGCTGCGGCTGCCGGTGTGCCGCGTGTCGGTGATCTGGCCGCCAATCGGCTGATACACGTAATGCACGTCCAGCGGCCCCACCAGGATGCCCAGCAGCCAGCCGTCCGGTGCCGCCCCTGTACCCAGCAGGTCCCCGACTTTCAGGGCAGCGTTGAGGGCGTCGCTGCGGACCCGGTCCGCCTCCACCCGGCGCACGAAGCTGACCGTTCCGTCGGCCGGACTCAGCACGGCCCCCGCCTCGGTGGGCAGGCGAACGGGGTCGCGGAAGCGGTACACGCTCCGCAGATACCACGCGGCGGTTCCAGCGGCGATGGGAAAAAGCAGGCGGCGCAGACGCATGGGGGCAGTCTACCGGGCCGGGGCCGCGCGGGGCTTCAGCATTTGCTGGGAGTGGTGCACCTGCGGGACGGGGGGGCGGGCCGCAGCAGGTTTCAACTGGCCGTCAGGCCCAGCCGCTAGACTCCGGGCGTGCGCCCCATACCCTCCCTGCGCCTCACGGCCTCCCTGTCCGCATTGCTGCTGGTCAGCGCCGCGAATGCCGCGCCGCTGCGGCTGGAATTCTGGCACGCCATGACCGGCGTGCAGGACACGGTGGGCGGCTACGCGACGGCCTTCAACAAAGCTCAGAGCGCCTACGAGATCGTGCCGGTGGCGCAGGGCAACTACCGCGAGCTGCAGCCCCGCCTGGAGGCGGCCATCCGCGCCGGAACGCCCCCGGCGCTGACCCAGGTGGAGTTCACGCAGCTGCCGGGTCTGGCGGTGCAGGGGCAGCTGTTGGACCTGGGCCGGGCCGTGGCTGATCTGCCCGACAGCCTGACCGGCGACTTCTACCCGGCGGTCTGGAAGTCCGGTCAGCTGGCCGGCAAGACCTATGGCCTGCCGTGGAACGTCAGCGTGCCGGTGCTGATGTACAACGCGGGAGCGCTGAAAAAGGCCGGGGTCAGGGTGCCGGGAACCTGGACCGAGCTGGAAGCGGCCAGCGTCAAGCTGGCCGGCGGCTCCAGACGCCCGCTGGTGGCGGTGGCCGACAGCTGGACCTTCGAGGCGAACGTGCTGTCGCGCGGTGGGGCGCTGGTCAGCGGCGCAAAGCCGGTCCTGAACAGCCCTGAAGCGGTGGAGGCCCTGACCCAGCTGGCCCGCATGAGCGCCGCCAGGACCGCCCAGCCGCGCACCCTGAACGACGCCACCCGCGCGGCCTTCGACTTTGCGCGCGGCGTGAACGTCTTTGCCCTGGCCAGCGTTGCCAACTGGACCGACGCCCGCAAGCTGCCATTTTTCGATCTGGGCATCGCGCCGTTTCCCTGCGAGAAGGCCGGGGCCTGCACGGTGCCGCTGGGCGGGGCCACCCTAAGCGTGCCGCGTGGCAACAGCGCCGCGGCGCAGACGGGGGCGCTGGCCTTCTGGCAGTTCCTGAACGACCCTGGTCGGCTGGCGAACTGGGTGCAGGTTACCGCCTACGCCCCGCCCCGCCGCGCGGCGACGCCGCTGCTGGAGGAGTGGTACACCAGGAACCCGCAGCTGCGGGCCGCCCACGCCCAGCTGAACCGCGCCGTGCCGCGTCCCGCCGTCCCCGGCTACGAGGCCTGGACCCGGCTGCTGGAAGACGCGATTCAGCAGGCCACGGCGGGCCGGCTCGGTGCCCGGGCCGCGCTGGACGAGGCGCAGCGTCAGGCCATGAAATAACACGGACTCCGGATGGCACGGACTCTGGATGACATGGCGCTGGTCCGGGCGCGTCCTGTTGGGCGGACGGTAAATGGCCCCGGTCCCGGGCGGTCCCTCCCCGGACCACCGGGCGCCCGCTACACTGCGTCCCGATGAGCGTCCTGTACCTGCTCCTGACCGTGGCCTTTGCCGGGGTGCTGCTGGCGCTGCTGGCCCGTCCGGCGGCCCGCGCCGGCCTGGTGTGGGGGCTGGCGGCACTGCTGCCGCTGCTCGCGGCCATGACCGCCGCCCTGGGCGCCCAGGCACGGGCGGCGCGGACACTGGCGGCCTCCTCCACCGCTCCGGTCACGCTGACCATCTCGGACGGGATCTTTAAACGGACAGTCACGCTGGCGTTCGGTGACGCCGCCTGCGTGGAGCGGGCCGTGCGCCTGCGCTCGGAGGCCATCCTGACCACCTCCGGCGGCCCGCTGCGGCTGGGCGCAGTCAGCCGGGTGGAAGGCGTCCTGCCACCTCAGGCCGTGGTGGAGGCCCTGACCCTGCGCGGCGAACTGAACTGCCCGAACCTCAGGGCGGTGCAGCAGCCCAAGTAACGACAGGTCATGGGGATTCGGTCCCGAGGCGCCAGGACACGCCGCCGCGAACCGGACGCTGCCCGGCGACCCCGCTGATGAACCGCCCTTGCCGACCCATTGGTCCGGAGAAGCGGTGGGCCGTTCCATCCAGGCTCACCGTCTGGCGGCGGGCAAAAGGCAAGCCCCATCCAAACGCCCCCAGGCCCATCCCGTATGCTGATTTTTCATTCTCAGTTCCCCCCTCGCCCTGTTCCAGGAGTGCCCATGACCACCCAGACCCAGACCGCCGCCATCCTCCGCCCCGCCTCCTACGTGTCCGGCCAGTGGCACGCCAACGCCGACGGTCAGACGCTGGTGGACGCCGTGTATGGCCGCCCCATCGCCGTGATTTCCTCGGAGGGGGTGGATTTTGCTGGCGCGCTGGCCCACGGCCGCAAACACGGCGCGGCGCTGCGGAAGATGACCTTCCACACGCGGGCGCGGGCGCTGAAGGCCCTGGGCCTGTACCTGATGGAGCGCAAGGAGGAGTACTACGCCCTGAACCTGCTGACCGGCGCCACCCGCCGCGACGGCTGGGTGGACATCGAGGGCGGCATCGGCACCCTGCTCAGCTACAGCAGCATGGCCCGGCGCGAGCTGCCCGACGAGCGCTTTCTGCCCGAAGGCAAGGTAGAGACGCTGGGCCGGGCCGGCACCTTCGTGGGCCGTCACCTGATGGTCCCGCGCGAGGGTGTGGCGGTGCAGATCAACGCGTTTAACTTTCCGGTGTGGGGGATGCTGGAAAAGCTCGCGCCCGCTTTTATTGCTGGGATGCCCAGCCTGGTCAAGCCCGCGCCCCAGACCGCCTACCTAACCGAGCGCGTGGTGCGCGACATCATCGAGTCGGGCCTGCTGCCCGAGGGGGCGCTGCAACTGGTGATCGGTGAGCCGGGCGACCTGCTGGACCATGTGCGCGAGCAGGACATGGTGGCCTTCACCGGTTCGGCGGCAACGGCCGCCAAGCTGAAGGTGCATCCCAACATCATCGCCCACTCGGTGCCGTTCAACGCCGAGGCCGACAGCCTGAATGCCTCGGTGCTGGGCCTGACGGTGACGCCCGACAGTCCCGAGTTCATGCTGTACGTCAAGGAGGTGGCCCGCGAGATCACCGGCAAGGCAGGCCAGAAATGCACCGCCATCCGCCGCGCCATCGTGCCGTCGGGGATGGTGGAGGCCGTGACCGAGGCGCTCAGGAAGGAGCTAGGCAAGATCACGCTGGGCGACCCGGCCCGCGACGACGTGCGGATGGGCGCACTGGTCAGCGTGGAGCAGCGCGACCGCGTGCGGGAAACGCTGGCAGAACTGCGCCGGGAGGCGCGCGTCGTGATCGGCGGCGCGGAGGGCGAGCTGCTGGGCGGGGACCGCGAGAAGGGCGCGTTCCTTGATCCCACCGTGCTGCTGTGCGACTCGCCGCTGACCGCAACGGGGCCGCACGAGCTGGAGGCCTTTGGCCCGGTGGCAACGCTGCTGCCCTACGACTCGCTGGACGACGCCATCCAACTGGCACGCATGGGCCGCGGTTCGCTGGCCGGCAGCGTCATCACCCATAGCCGCGCCGAGGCCACCGAGCTGGTGCTGGGGCTGGCGAGTACGCACGGGCGCATTCTGGTGCTGAACCGCGATGACGCCAAGGAAAGCACCGGCCACGGCTCCCCGCTGCCGCAGCTGCTGCACGGCGGCCCTGGACGGGCGGGTGGCGGCGCGGAGCTGGGCGGCATTGCGGGCGTCAAGCACCACATGAACAAGGTGGCGGTACAGGCCGACCCCACCACCCTGGCCGCCATCACCCGCGAGTTCGTCCCGGGCGGCGAGGTCCGCGAGGACGTGGTGCACCCATTCCGCAAAACCTTCGACGAGATTCAGGTGGGCGACAGCCTCCTGACGCACCGCCGCACCGTCACCGAGGCCGACATCGTGAACTTCGCGGGCCTGACCGGCGATCACTTCTACGCACACGTGGACGAGATCGGCGCGAAGGAGGGCATCTTCGGGCGGCGGGTGGCGCACGGCTACTTCCTGATCTCCGCCGCCGCCGGAATGTTCGTCTCGCCCGCCCCGGGGCCGGTGCTGGCAAACTACGGGCTGGAAAACCTGCGCTTTGTCGAGCCGGTGGGCATCGGCGACACCATCCGCACCCGCCTGACCTGCAAGCGCAGGGTTCGCAAGGATCTGCGTCCGGACGACAAGCAGCCCACCGGGGTGGTGGAATGGCACGCCGAGATCACCAACCAGAATGATGAACTCGTTGCCACCTACGACATCCTGACCCTGGTGGTGCGCGCGCACGACCGCTTCGACGCCCCGGCCCAACCCGGACCGGAAGGCGCAGCCCAGGCGTAAGTCCCAGCTGTTGTCTCTAGAGGAGTAGCAAGTGGACCGGCGTCTGCTTGCTACCTTCTTTGCATGACCACCCTGATCACCGGACTTGATCACGTTCAGGTTGAAGCCCCCGCCGGCTGCGAGGCCGCCGCCCGCGCCTTTTACAGCGGGTTTCTGGGGTTGCCCGAGCTGCAAAAGCCCGCCGCGCTGGAGAGGAATGGCGGCGTGTGGTTTGCCCTGCCCGACGGGCGGCAACTGCATGTGGGCGTCGCCCCCGATTTCGTGCCGCGCGAGAAGGGGCATCCGGCGCTGCGCTGCGACGACATTGGCGTGTTCGGGGTGCACTGCGACTCGCACGGCGTCGCCTACGTTTCGGACGCTGAGGCGGGCGTGCCGCGCGTGTTCCTCAAAGATGCCTTCGGCAACCGGCTGGAAGTGGTGGAGGGTTCACATCCCAGCGTGTTGCTGGAATAACCGAAGACGCGTGGGGAGCGCTGCTGGATGCGCGGTTCAGCTCCCACGTTTTTGGCAAGGGGCAGATTGTCGTTTCGTGTGAGGGGTGGCCCGCAGGCGGAGACGCCGAGCGGCTCCTGAGGCATACCGCAGGGCCGGAGGACCACGCCAGCCTGCTTGAATGCCGCAAGCGCAGGCGCCGCAACGATGGGCATGGCCGCTGACGCCCCCTTCCAAGCCGCGCAGTCGGGAGCCCGGCGCGGCTGCGTGCCGCCTCGCCTGCCATTGCGCCTATCCTGTGAGAGATGTCCATGAATGCAACCGACCTGATTCAGTCCTACTTTGACCCCGATGCGGTGGCGCGGCTGGCCCAGGCGGCGGGCCTGGATCCAGAGACGGCCGGGCGGGCGCTGGCCGCCGGTCTTCCCCTTCAGCTGCGAGCACTGGCCGCAGCTGCCGGCACCCCGGAGGGCGAGGCCCTGATCGCCGACGCCGTGGAGGCGCTGCCCGGCTTTGGCAGTGTGGGCGCAGCGCTTGATGAACCCGGCGGCGCGGCGAATCTGCAGCAGGCTGGTGAATTGCTGGCCCCGGCGCTGCTGGGAGACGCGGCGGAGACCCTGCCCGCACAGGTGGCCGCGCAGACGGATGCGGACGCCACCGGAACCCAGCAGCTGCTTCAGCTGGCCCTGCCGCTGCTGCTGAGCGCCCTGGGCCAGCGCGGACTGAAGGCTGGAAACGTCGCCCCACTGCTTGCGGGCCTGGGCGGTCTGGGGAAGACGGGGGTAGCCACCACAGAAACCGCATCCCCCAGCGTGGAGGCACAGGCGGCGGAATCCGTCACATCCCGGCCCGTGGGCCTGGATAAGCCCGTCCCAGAGGGTACTGTTCGCGCAGTTGAAGTTGACCAGACTGTTGTTCCCGATGCTGTGGTGGATCAAGCTCCTGTTCCAGGGACTGTGGGTCCGGAAGTGGCCGGGCCAGGAGCTGGTGTACCGGAGGTTCCTGCTCTCTCGCCGGAGCCCCTGGCCGCCGTGCCCCCCGAGGCTTCAGGTCTCAGCACGCCTCCGCTGGAATCTGCGCCGTCCGCCGACGTCCTGCCGGACCCCAGCACGCCGGAGGGGCTGTTGAAGTACCTCCAGACGCAGTTCAGCGGCGCGGTGGGACAGCAGATCGGCGCGCTGGCCGGGTACGGAGGCGGCGCCAAGCGGCAGGCCGCGCTGGCCGCGTTGCCGGTGGTGCTGGCCGCGCTGGCGGGCAAGGCGCAGGCCGGGGGCAACCTGGACACGCTGGCGCGTCCCTTCGCGCCGTTGACCTCCGGCAGCGGGCAGATCGATACGGCGCTGCTGGACAGCCCGGTCGAGGTGGCGCGCATCGAGGGCCAGGGCCGCGGCCTGCTGCCCTCGCTGTTCGGGGATGTCAATGCAGTGACCGGGCGGCTGGGCAGCGCACTGGGCGGCAGTGGCGACAGCTCGCGCCGCCTTCTGGCCCTGCTGACCCCGCTGGTCCTGTCGGTTCTGGGCAGCGCCCGCCCGAACGGACTGGGGGCCGTTCCCTGGGCGGGCCTGGCCGAAGGCCTGAAGGGGGCGCTGCCTTCCGGCTTCTCCAGCCTGGGCGTGCTGATCGGCAGCCTGGTGTCCGGAACGCCGCTGCCCGGCGCGGTCCCTGCGGCGGTGCCCCTCCCCCGTGCGGCCCCCGCAGCGGCCCCGGCCAGACCCTCGCCCCTCAAGCCGGCCCGCCCGGCCCGCTTCGAGACGCCCGCGCCGCCTCCGCCCCCACCCGCCCGCAGGCGCGGGGGCTTTCCGCTGTGGCTGCTTCCGCTGCTGCTCCTGCTGCTGCTGGGCGGCTGCTGGGTGTTGCAAAACCGTGCGCCCACCACGCCCACACCGGTCCCGGGCGACTCCTCCAGCGGAACCACCGGAACCGGGGGCATGCCTGGTATGCCGGTACAGACGGTCTTCACGGCCCCCGAGAGCGGCGCGGCGGTTCCGGCAGGCGGCTTCACCCTGCGCGGTACCGGTCCCGTCGGGGAAACCCTGACGGTGCTGCTGGGCGACCGCCAGATCGGAAGCCCGACCGTTGGCCCGGACGGAACCTGGAGCCTGGACGTGGCAGACGACACACCCACAGGGCCGCAGACCTACACGCTCCGAAACGCGGCGGGTGGGGAAATGGCCGCGCTGAATGTTGTGGTGGGGGCAACGGACGCTGAGGGGGCCGACACCGCACCCGCTGCATCGGGCGGTGCAGACACGGGCGGGGCCGAGACCGACGGGGCAGGCCCCACCGCGCCGGAGGCCACCACCCCGGAAGGCGCGGCACCAGCCCCGTCAGGAGCCGCTGACGGCGCGGCGGGCGTGACCGTCGACAGCCCGGCCCGTGGCGCACAGGTGTCCGGCGCAGGCTTCACGCTGTCGGGCACCGGCACGGCGGGCCAGAGCTTCGAGGTGCTGGAGGACGGCGTCAGCATCGGCCGCTTCACCGTGGGCAAGGACGGCACCTGGACCCGTCCGGTGCCTGCTCCCGGTGAGGGCGAGAAAACCTACGCGATCCGCTCGGCGGCAGGCGATGAGGTGGCCTCGGTGCCGGTTGTGGTTGGGGCCGCCCCCACCGGTGCCCGGGGCACGTCCTGCACGCAGCCCCTGAGCGTCAGCCTGCAAGACGGCGAGACCGTCACCGCCCCCTACCGCTTCGGCGGCGAGGGCCGCGGCCGCGCCTACCTGGTGACCGTCAAGCGCGGCGACCGCACTGTCGGGCGCAGGACCGTGCGGGTGGGCGCAGGCTGCACCTGGAGCTTTACCAGCAATCCCGGTGTCCGGGACGGCCAGGCCGCTAGCGTCACCTACGAGATTCGCCCGGCCAACGCCAGTGCCAGCGACGAGCCCGGCGCCCGCCTGACCCTGAACGTCCGCTAGCGCTCTGGGCCGCAGGCAAATCAGAGGTCCGTCCCCCCACCGGGTAGACGGACCTCTGGTCTTTGTGCCGCGTTGCCAGCAGGCTCTAGCTCAGCACAGCCTCGCCACGCACCTGGCCTCGGTGGGCCAGATACCACGCCACGGTGCTGCGCAGCCCGTCTTCCAGGGCAATGCGGTGGTGCCAGCCAAGCGCGTGGATGCGGCTGACATCCGTGATCTTGCGCGGCGTGCCGTCGGGCTTGCTGGCATCGAAGGCCAGTTCGCCGGGATACCCCACCACGGCCCGGATCTGCTCGGCCACCTCGCGGATGCTCAGGTCCTGGCCGGTGCCCACGTTGATCGGCCCCGGCTCAGAGACGTGCTGCATCAGGAACAGGCAGGCGTCGGCCAGATCGTCAACGTGCAGAAACTCGCGCAACGGTTTTCCGCTGCCCCACACGCTGACGGTGGGGGTGCGGGCCTCGCGGGCGTCCACCATCTTGCGGATCAACGCCGGCAGCACGTGGCTGCCCATCAGGTCGAAGTTGTCGCCCGGCCCGTAGAGGTTGGTGGGCATGGCCGAGATAAAATCCGAGCCGTACTGCGCGCGGTACTGGTCGCACAGCTCTATGGCCGCGATCTTGGCCACCGCGTAGGCGCGGTTGGTCTCTTCCAGCGGGCCGGTCAGCAGGGCGTCCTCGCGCAGCGGCTGCGCCGCGTCACGCGGGTAGATGCAGGTGGACCCCAGGTTCAGCAGCTTGCAAACGCCGGTCACGTGGGCCGCGTGGATCACGTTGGCCGCGATCATCAGGTTGTCGTACAGGAACTCGGCGGGGCGGGTGCTGTTGGCGTGAATGCCCCCCACCTTGGCCGCGGCCAGGAACACGTACTGCGGACGCTCGGCCTCAAAGAAAGCCTGCACCGCGGCCTGATCGCGCAGGTCCAGCTCACGGCTGCCCCGCGTGACGATGTCCGTGAAGCCGTCGGCCTTCAGGCGGCGGAGCAGCGCGCCGCCCACCAGCCCGCCGTGCCCGGCCACGTAGATGCGGTCCGTGAGGCGCATCAGAATGCTCCGGCTCCCTTCAGCGCCACCGTGTGGCCCGCCTCACGCAGGGTCCGCTCCTGGCGGGCCAGTTCCATGTCGTGCTCCACCATCTCGCGCACCAGTTCCTCGAAGGTGGTCTTGGGGGTCCAGCCCAGCTTCTCGCGGGTCTCGGCGGCGTCACCCAGCAGGTAATCCACCTCGGCGGGGCGGAAGTAGCGGGGATCGATCTCCACGTAGTCCTCGTGGTTCAGCCCCGCCAGCCCGAAGGCCCGCTCGGCGAACTCACGCACGCTGTACGCCTCGCCGGTGGCAATGCAGTAGTCGCGCGGGGCGTCCTGCTGCAGCATCATCCACATGGCTTCCACGTAGTCGCGGGCGTGGCCCCAGTCGCGCTTGGCGTCCAGGTTGCCCAGGTACAGCTTCTTTTGCAGGCCCATCTTGATGCGGCCCACCGCGCGGGTGATCTTGCGGGTCACGAAGGTCTCGCCGCGCCGGGGGCTCTCGTGGTTGAACAGAATGCCGTTGCAGGCGTACAGGTCATAGGCCTCGCGGTGGTTGACGGTCTGCCAGTACGCATAGACCTTGGCCACCGCGTAAGGGCTGCGCGGGTGAAACGGGGTGTGCAGGCCCTGCGGGGGCGCGGCCGCGCCGAACATCTCGCTGCTGGACGCCTGGTAAAAGCGCATGGGGTTGCCGGTGCGCCCGCCCACGTCGCGAATGGCTTCCAGCAGTCTCAACGCGCCCAGGCCGGTCACGTCGGCGGTGTACTCGGCCTGGTCGTAACTGACCTTGACGTGCGACTGCGCGCCCAGGTTGTAGACCTCGTCCGGCTGCACCTTTTCCAGTAACGCCCGTACGCCCGAGGCGTCGGCCAGATCTCCGTAGTGCAGGAACAGCCGCGCGGCCGGATCATGGGGATCGTGGTACAGGTGATCGATGCGCTCGGTGTTGAAGGTGCTGGCCCGGCGAATCACGCCGTGAACCTCGTAACCCTTGTCCAGCAGCAGCTCGGTCAGGTAACTGCCGTCTTGTCCCGTAATGCCTGTGATCAACGCTTTTTTCATATGTCATCCTTCGTGCCGCGCCCGGCTGCGGACTGCCGCCGCCACTCTACCGGGCGCGTTGCCCATTATGTTCGGCCAGCGTGACCGAGGCTGCGTTTCAGAACCGTAAACACCCTGTAAGTTCCCTGCCAGACCCCGCCGTCTAGGCTGGGGGCCGGTGCGGGACCCTGCGTCTCGTGCCGGAGCGGACGCCGCGTGGCAACACGCCGGACCTCGTCGCTGCCAGGCTGCCAGGAGCGGCCAATCTGATTTCAGGCTGACGGCAAATGAGGCGAGGTTCACAGAAGTTTATCTTCGCGGCGGTTCCGGACTACAGAATAAGAACATTGCACGCCAGCAACCAGCAGGCGTCCCAGTTCTCACCCTCCTCCTTTCCGTGCCGCCCTGCGACCGGCACTGCCCGCACGATGATCGGCCCACGTTGATCGCCCCGCACGGAGTCTAGTCATGCTTACCGTACATCTGCTGGGACACGCCCACGTGACCTACAACAACCGCCCGGTGCCGCTGTCGGCCAAGGCCGTGGCGCTGATCACGTACCTGACCATCGAGAAGCTGCCGCAGCACCGGGAGCGGCTGGCCGATCTGCTGTGGAACACCCCGGAAGCCCGCAAGAACCTGCGGGTGGAACTGGCCCGTATCCGCTCCGCCGGGCTGAACCTGTTTCCGCTGAGCCGGCAACTGCTGTACCTGGAGAACGTCGAGACGGACCTGAACGGGTGGCTGATGGGCCTGGGCACCGACCTGGACCAGGCGGGGCTGGCGCAGTGGCTCTCGACCCTGCGCGGGGTGCCGCTCAGCGGGCTGGAGGATCTGGGCAGCCCCGCCTTTCAGGAGTGGATCGACCACCAGCGCTGGGTGCTGACCGAGCAGACCGAGGAGGTGCTGGGCCGGGCGTATGGCCGGTTCCAGCGCAGCGGCAAGGTCTGGGCCACCCGCGCCATCGCCGCGCGTGCCGAGGCGCTGGGTTTTGTCCACCCCGGCGAGCTACTGGAGGACGGGGAACTGGATGCGGACCTGTCCACGCGCCCCGGCAGAACCGGTGTCCCTGGCGAAATGCCGGAACCTGATCTGGCGTCCGGGATGGGTCTGGATCCCGGGCCGGACACAGCCCAGGGCCTTGCTTTCGCCCAGTCCCCCACCGCCCCCGCCCTGGAAGGGCCGCTGCACTTCAGCGCCCCGGACCGCGAGGCGGCGCTGCGGCTCAGCATGGAGCGGGCCGCACAGGCGCCGCAGGTGGTGGTGCTGCACGGCCCCACCGGCAGCGGCAAGTCTTACGGCGCCGAACGCGCACTCGCAGACCAGCAGTGGCTGACGCTGCGGGTCAGCAACAGCCGGGCCGGGCGCCTGATCCTGGCGACGCTGGCCCAGTCGCTGCTGGCCCTGCCGTTTCTGGCCCCGCCCGACAGCGCCGCCCCCACCGACGCCGAGCCGGAGACCGGAGCAGAGTCCCACACGCCCTCGGGCGCCCAGACCCTCCAGAGCGTGCTGCTGCGGCCCGGCAGCCTGGAAGAGGACGTCGTCAAGGTGGCAACCGTGCTGGCCACCCTGCCGCAGCCGCTGGCGATTGTTCTCGATCACGCCCACAACGGGCCGGTCGAGCTGGCCTCGCTACTGGAATTCATGCTGAATGTTCCGGCAGCCGGTCCCCGCGCCCTGGTGATGCTCAGCCGCACACCACCCTCGCAGGCGCCACTGTGCCGCGCCCTGCTGCGCCGCTTCGGCGCGGCGCAGAGCCTGGTGCTGGAAGTGACGCCGCTGTCGCCGGGCAGCGTGGCGCAGGCACTCAGAACGCGCGAGGTCTGGCGTGACCCCGGCGCGGCGGACACGGACCTGCACGCGCAGGCCGCCGTGCTGCTGCAACGCAGCGGCGGCAATCCGCAGCATCTGCTGGCCCTGCTGGAGCAGGCCGCACCGGCCCCGTTTGAACAGGCGCTGACCGCCAGCGCGGCCGGGGAACACATACCCGGCAGCCGCCTACCCAGCGCCATGCGCGACACCTACCTGGGAGAAATTGACGGCTGGTCCGCTCCGCTGCGCGAGGCCCTGGGCAGCCTGAGCGTGATTCAGGGCGATTTCAGCTTCACGCTGGTGGGGTCCCTGCCGGACGCGGCGCGTGCGGGCCTTCCTCCAGCGGCGCTGCTGCGCGAGGCCCTGGAACGGCACGCCCTGGTGGAGGCCGGGCCGCCCGGCGCCCTGGCCTGGCCCGGTTTCGGTCCGGCCGATGCCGCCAGCCGGGGAGAGCCAACCTACCGTTTCCGCTCCGAGGGCCTGCGCGTTGCCCTGTCGGGCACGCTGCCCCAGTCCGAGCGCCAGGCCCTGCGGCTACATCTGGCCGGGGCGCTGGAGGCCACCCAGCCGGGGCTGGCGCTGTACTACGTCGCCCGTGCAGACGCCGAGCAGAACGCTGAGCGCCTGCGCCGGGCCTACCGCGCCCGCCTGCCTGCGGGCAGTCCGCTGCTGCGGTCCCTGTCGGGCAAGGTCCAGGCCGCCCACGCCACGCCCGGCGCCGCACATCCCCTGTCGGCCCCGGTCTCGTCCCTGCTGGCCCCCCCCCGGTCCCCAGTCACCGAACCCCGGCGCACCCAGGCCGGGGCCAGCGCCGCTGTGTCGTCGCAGGGCTATCTGCTGGCCTGGGAACAGGGGGGCTGGCTCAGCATCCTCAGTCAGGGCCGCTACGGCCACCCACACACCCTGCAGGTGCATCTGCCTCTGCCTGCCGGGCCACGGGGGACCACAGCCGTGACCGTGCGGATCGTCTGGCGGCTGGATGTCTTCCACGGCGGTCACGAACTTGGGCCTCTTCAGCCCTCCTTTCCGCTGCGCTTCTGCGTGCCCGGCGCCGACGGCGCCTGCGTCCTGATGCCCGACGCGGTGACCGACTACACCGAGGAGGGCCAGCGCCAGCAGGTCCACAGCGGCGTGACCCTGGGGGCCTGGATGCAGCACGAGCTGACCTTCAACCTCTCGGGCCAGGTGGCCGAACGGCTGGAGCTGCATGTACGCGCGCTGGACCTGGCCCTGACCATTGGCGAGCTGAGCGTGAATGACCGGCCGCTGCTGCCGCTGGCCGCTGGCCCCGAACGTCCCGGCGCGGTGGGAACCCGCAAGGCGCGGGGCGGCGTCCAGACCACCCCGGTACACAGCTGACCCACGACCCAGGGGCAACGGTCCCGCTGGCCGGTCCGCCCCGTCAACGCCGACGGGGCGGCGATCCTTGCACCACCCCTGCCCCCGGATGATTAACGCCCCAGTAACGCCATTTCGCCAACACTGCCTTCACCGTGAGGGTTCCGGCGCTCCAGAAAGGTCCGCGCCAGAACCTGAATGAACGGACCGCCTGGTCCGCCGGAGCCGGGGCAAGCCGCTCCGGCACCGCTGTCCCGACACCGTGCCGGGCGCGGCAACACGCAGACCAGAGGGTGGGGCGAACGATGAGAATGGGAATTCCGGTGGATGCCAAAATCTACGTGGCAGGACATGACAGCTTGATCGGCGCCGTGGTGTGCCGAAAATTGGAAGAGTTGGGCTACTGGAACATCATCACCCGCACGGCCGACGACCTCGATCTGCGCAGCCAGGAGGGGGTCCAGGCGTTTTTCGAGCAGGAACTTCCCGACTACGTGTTTCTGGCGACCCTCACCGGCGAGCATGTGCTGGACGGCCTGCTGCGGCCCGCCGAATCGCTGTACAGCAAGGTCATGATCGCCTCGAACATCATTCACGCCTCATACCTGTACGAGGTTCGCAAACTGCTGAGCATCATCGACTGCCAGTTCGATCTGGAAGCCCTGCGCTATGAGGCCGACGATTTCGCCATCCGGGCCTACCAGCAGGAGGGCCGCGACAGCGATCAGCTGATGCGGGCGCTGGTGACGGGACTGTGTGACCGCTACCGCAAGCAGTACAGCTGCGACTTCATCTCGGTGGTGTTTCATCTGGAGGCCGCCCAGGGTGAGGGCGGCGCGGCCCCCGTCCCGCTGCTGAACGGCGTGGGGTTCGGCCAGATGTCGGTCGGCGGGCCGCCGTCCCTGCAGGACAGCGCCGCTGCGTGGCAGCGCGATCAGCTGTACGCCGAGGACCCCGCCCACGCCTGCCTTTTCCTGATGGAGAACTTCTCGGCGACCGGACCGATCACGGTGCGGACCGGTACGCGCGGCGGCAACGTGGCCTGACACCAGGACCGGGCACAGCAAAGCCCCCTGAACCAGACCTGCGGGTCCACGGTCAGGGGGCCTGCCTTTGGGGCAACCCGGCGCTACAAATCCGGCTCGTCGATCAGGTCCGGCTCGGTCACGCTCACGCCGCCCTCACCCACGCGGCGGCGCTTGCGCAGCATGGCGGGTTCCTTGTCCAGGTTGAAGACGAAATGGCGCGGACGGCGCTCGCGCAGCCACGTTTCCAGCGCCACCAGGCGCGGGCGGAAGCGGATAAATTCACGCAGATGCCGGATCGGCACGAAGCGGGCCTCCTGCACGTCGCGGTCCGGATCGCGTGGCTGCAGTTCGCCGCTGACCTCGCGTCCGGTGTAGAAGAACTGCAGGTGGTGGCCCCAGGTCTGCGCCTTGAATTCCACGATAAAGGCCAGGTCACGCAGTTCCACCACCAGCCCGGTTTCCTCGAAGGTCTCGCGGCGTGCGCCGTCCTGGATCAGTTCACCGCCTTCCAGGCCGCCCTTGGGCAGCGACCAGCGACCCCGCTCGCGCACCAGCAGAATCTCCTCGCCGCGCAGCACAATGCAGCCTACGGCAATGCGGGGGCCTTCCACCGGCCGCTTCTGCCCCCGCTTGCTGGGCGCGGCGGGCACCGGCACGGCCACCGTGTTGGTCACCTGCCCCGGCTTCAGGGGCGTGCCCACGCCGGGCGTGCGCCGCCTCCTGCGCCGCCGTCCCCCCGCCGCGTTCTTGACCCCACTGTCGCCGGTCATTACACGCCCTCCGGGGCGAGGTCGTTGAAGCGCACGTGCGAGCTGTGGAACTGCAGCTTGACGGTGCCCACCGGGCCGTTGCGCTGCTTGCCGATGATGATCTCGGCGATGCCCTGCTGGTCAGTTTCCTTGTTGTAGTACTCGTCGCGGTAGATGAACATCACGATGTCGGCGTCCTGCTCGATGGCGCCCGATTCGCGCAGATCGCTGAGCATGGGCCGGTGGTTGGGCCGCTGCTCCACGGCGCGGCTCAGCTGGCTCAAGACCATGATCGGCACTTCCATCTCGCGCGCCAGCCCCTTGAGCCCACGCGAGATGGTGCTGATTTCCTGCTGGCGGTTGTCGCTGCCGCCGTTGCTCTTGCCACCGGACATCAGCTGCAGGTAGTCGATGACTACCAGCCCCAGCTGCCCGTGCTGCGCGGCCATGCGCCGCAGCTTGGAGCGCAGGCCGTTGAGGGTCAGGTCCGGCTCGTCGTCGATCACCATCGGTGCCTCGGCCAGCCGGCCCGCCGCGTGGGCGAGCCGCTCGAAGTCGCGCTCGTTGAGCTGCCCGCTGCGGATGCGGTTCATGTCCACGCGGGCCTCGGAACACAGCATGCGCAGGGCCAGCTGCACGCTGGGCATTTCCAGGCTGAACACTGCCACCGTCTTTTCACGGCGCAGGGCGACATTCTGGGCGATGGACAGCGCGAAGGCCGTCTTTCCCATCGAGGGCCGCGCCGCCAGCACGTTCAGGCTGCCCTTCTGCAAGCCCGAGATCTGCTCGTCCAGATCCTTGAAGCCGCTGCTCACACCATCGGGAATGCCCTTGTTGGCGTGCAACAGGGTGATGTACTCGAAGGTGTCGTGGACTACCTCGCCCATCGCCTGATACTGCTCGCCCTTCTTCTTCTGCTCGGCCACCTCGAAGATCATCTTCTCGGCGCGGTCCAGCAGGTCTTCGAGGGGCAACTGCGCGTCGTAGGCCAGCTGCATGGCCTTGCCCGACGCGCTGATCAGCTGGCGCAGGGTGTGCTTTTCCTGCACGATCCGCGCGTAGTGCTCGGCGTAGGCGGCGGTGGGCACCTGGTCCGACAGGCCGATCAGGTAGGTCAGGCCGCCCACCTCGTCCAGCGTGCCCTTGCTGCGTAGGTCCTCGCTGAGGGTCACCAGATCCACTGGCTCGCCGCGCTCCTGCAGGTCACGCATGGCGGTGAAGATCTTGCGGTGGCCCTCACGGTAGAACATCTCCGGGGCCACCGTGTCGCCCAGGTTGGTCATGGTGTCGTTGTCCAGTAATACACTGCCCAGCACGCTGATCTCGGCGTCGTTGCTGTGCGGTGGAACGCGCGGCGTGAGTTCCAAAAGCCTATCTCCTTTGCCCGGTCGTGCCAGCCGGCGCCCTCCCGCAGAGGGGGAGGCGCGGCACACGCGGGGGTCAATTCGCGGTGTAGATGTGATGGGGACGGATGAACGGTCCCATTCGCCAGACCGGGGTCCGGTTGAACTGGGGAGCAGCATAGCACCCACGCGCCGCCGGGGGACCACCAACCCGCCCACTCTGACAAAGGTCTTCTCAGGGGCGACGACAGCAGAAATACAGCTCCAAACGCTCAATACGGCTTTTTTCACCCACTACCTGAATGGTTGCCAGGATCGCGAAAGGGTAAGAGTCTTGTTAGAAGCTCCCCACTAATCTGTGATCAAGCAAGGACGGGAGACACCCGCACCTGCAAGCCATCAGTAGGCGGGCCGGACCCAAATACATACATCATCCGGCAGGCCGAACGCGCACAAGGAGACCACCATGAAGAACAACACCCAAGGCTTCACCCTGATCGAGCTGCTGATCGTCATCGCCATCATCGGGATTCTGGCGGCCGTTCTGGTTCCGCAGTTGCTCAACGCTCAGGGCAAGGCCCGGGCCACCGGTGCTCAAGCCTACGGGCGTAATCTTATTACTGTCGTTCAAGCAGCCCGCACCGAAACGGGCAAGACTGCTTCTACGATTGCAGCTACCTGTGCCATTAGCGACTTGCCAGAAGGCGGCAGCCAGCCAGCGAAGCCTGATTACGTTCTTGCTGCAACTGGGTGTGCTCTTTCTGACGGTACTGCACCCAACCAGCAGACTCTAACTGTTACGTACGATGGCACGAAGACTGTTGTCCTGAAAACTGGGTTCTAAATTCTAATAATCAAGGGAGGACGGTGGCGCCACCGTCCTCCCTTGATTATAGATTACAGAAAAACTATCTTAAAATTTTTACTAATATAGAATTCTGGCATATATCAGCAGTATCGGGAGACTTCTATTATTCAGATTCTACTAAAATTATTACTCTACAGCATGTAACTAACATTTAATTCTGCAATTACTCTATACGTTTAATAATTTTCCTAAAAATAGTAAGAGTCCTGTAAGAAACCTCCCACTAGTGTGTGGTCAAGGAAGGACGGGAGACACCCGCACCTGCAAGCCATCAGTAGGCGGGCCGGACCCAAATACATACATCATCCGGCAGGCCGAACGCGCACAAGGAGACCACCATGAAGAACAACACCCAAGGCTTCACCCTGATCGAGCTGCTGATCGTCATCGCCATCATCGGGATTCTGGCGGCCGTTCTGGTTCCGCAGTTGCTCAACGCTCAGGGCAAGGCCCGGGCCACTGGTGCTCAAGCCTACGGACGTAATGTTATAACTGTTACGCAGGCGGCCCGCACCGAAACGGGCAAGACTGCTTCTACGATTGGAGCTGACTGTGCCATTAGCGCACTGCCAGCAGGCGGTAGTGACCCTGTAAAGCCAGATTATATTAACGGATGCGCTTTGACTCTTGATGGCACCGCAGCAGGTAATCAAACATTGACCGTAACTTACGATACTGACAAAACTGTCGTCTTAAAGACCGGTTTCTAAGCCATCTATTGGTAGTCCGTTGACACCTGACGGCCTGACACAAAGTATGAGAAAGCGTCCCCGGTAGGGGACACTTTCTGTTTGTGACAACCGAAAATGCCACCGGGGACGCGTCCCGACTCTACC